>JBCDDI010000642.1:0-2180 GCA_039180365.1 Pseudomonadota bacterium | reverse complement strand
CGGCGGGCGAACGGCGTTGACGCTCGGCGTGCTCTGCATTGCGCTATCGGCCTTCTGCCGCGGCCTCGCAGACGACTACTGGCAACTCCTCGGCGCCGTGATGTTATTCGGCATCGGAGGCCCCATCGTTTCCTCCGGGGCGCCCAAGGTCGTCACTGAAATATTCACCGGCAGCCGCCGCGGCCTCGCCATGGGCATCTACATGACCGGACCCACCCTCGGCGGCATCCTGGCCCTGACCCTGACGCACTCCGTGCTACTCCCTGCTTTCGACAATGACTGGAGGGCCCTGATGATGCTCTGGGGCCTGGTTGCGCTGCTCGCCGCCGGCAGTTGGCTGCTCATCGCCAGCACTGCCGGGCGAACTCTGCTCGGCGGCGGAGCGGATACGGCAGCTTCGATGCAGTCGACCCCAGACGGAGAGACTGGCTCAAAGGTCGAACGCAGCACCGAGGAAAGCGGCGGTGCCATCAGCCAGATTCTACGAGTGCCCGGCGTGCCTCTGGTGCTCGCCATGAGTGTCGGCGTGTTCCTCATCAATCACGGCATGAACAACTGGCTGCCGGAGATGCTGCGTCATGGCGGCATGACGGTTGTGGAAGCCGGCTACTGGGCGGCACTGCCGATGGTCGTGGGGATCATCGGTTCCCTGACCATTCCGCGCCTGGCCGTACCCGGGCGCCGCATGTTCATCCTCGGCGGTCTGTGTGTCGCCGCCGTGGTCTCCAGTCTGTTGCTCACGGTCACCGATCCAGCAACAACCACCGTCGCGCTGCTCGTGCAGGGGCTCGTGCGCTCATCGCTGATGACGGTGCTGATCCTGACCCTCGTGGAACTGCCTGGAATACGGCCGGAGCAGGCAGGGACTGCCAGCGGTCTGTTCTTTTCCGCGGCGGAGGTCGGCGGCGTGCTGGGACCGCTCGGACTTGGCGTGATCTACGACCTGACGCAGGGCTTCAGCGCCGGACTCTATGCCCTCGCTGCGGTGGCGGCGCTCATGACCCTGGGCACCGGACGCCTGGCCGCGATCACGCGGCCGGAACCCGCTACCGCCCGGGGCTAGCTCCCCCGGTTCAGCGCCGGATCACCATAATTTCGTAGCGGCCCTTCGGGCCGATGAACTGAGCGCAGGCGCCGCTCAACAGACTGATGATCAGTGCCCCGAAGATCGAGCTCCAGAAACCCTGCACTTCGAAGCCGTCCACAAACCACCCGGCCAGGTTCAGCATGGCGGCGTTTAAGAGCAGCAGAAAGAGTCCAAGGGTCAGTACCGTAACAGGCAGAGTCAGCAGCACGAGGATCGGCCGGACAAAGGCATTGATCAGGGCCAGGGCAATGCCACCCCAGATGAGTGACGCCGTATCGTCGGTGCTGATACCCGGCACCAGGTAGGCGGCAATCCAGATTCCGAAGCAGATGATTGCGGTACGAAGAATGAGTCCAGCCATGGCGGGTCAGCCCTCCTGTGCCTGCAGTTCCCGACGCCGACCATGCGCGGTGTAGCGAGCGCCATTTTCGGTTGCAAAGAAACTGTTCAGGGAAACCGTTTCCTGACGCAGAAAGCCCTTCGCGGGCAGCACGCCGCTTGCCACCATCTCAATCACGGCGCAAACGGAGGACGCCGTTGTCCAGGCAATGGCGCGCCACATGCGCCCATCAATCTCCACGGGGAAGTAGGAGCGAACAAACTCACGACGGTTGAGACGCCCCTGCTGCAGCCCTTCTGCAGAAACATGAACGTGCACAACATCTTCATCCACCGGCGGTTTGGCATTCTTCAGAATGCGTCCCGCCAGATCGCGATCGTCGCGCATGAGCAGTTCATGGAAGAAGAAGTTCATAAGGCTCGCGTGGCCCGGATAGCGCATGGTCTTGTAGTCCAGGTTCTCAACGCGGCCGGCATAGCTGTCGCACATGGTGCCGAGGCCACCAGAGGTGGTGAAGGCCTCGAGGCGTACTCCGTTTACATGCACGGTCTCTACCCACTCCATAGGGGAGACCCACTTGTGTTCACCGTCTTCGATGACCTCGCAGTCGTTCAGGTACTCGTTAACAACCCCTTCCGGTGACCAGTTGAAGGAGTAGGCAAGGAGGCCCGTCGGGTGTTGTGGCAGCGCGCCGACCCGGAGCTTGATGGACCGGACTTCATCGAACTGTTCCGCCAGATGGGCACCGACGAT
>JBCDDI010000641.1:0-2189 GCA_039180365.1 Pseudomonadota bacterium | reverse complement strand
TACGTCGGCAAGGCGCGCAACCTGAAGAACCGGGTCTCGAGCTATTTCCGCGCCTCGGGGCTCACCGCAAAAACGATGGCGCTGGTGAATCGCATCAGCGACATCAAGGTGACGGTCACTCACAGCGAAACCGAGGCGCTGCTCCTCGAGCAGAGCCTTATCAAGGAAGACCGGCCGCCCTACAACATTGTGCTCCGGGACGATAAGTCTTATCCCTTCATCTACCTCACCGATCACGGCGACTACCCGCGACTGACCTTTCACCGCGGCAGCAAACGGAAAACGGGCCGCTATTTCGGCCCTTTCCCTTCGGCCGGCGCGGTGCGCGACAGTCTGAACATCCTGCAGAAGCTCTTCCGGCTGCGGCACTGCGAAGACACCTTCTTCAAAAATCGCTCACGGCCCTGCCTGCAGTACCAGATACAGCGCTGCAGCGGACCTTGCGTGGGTCTCATTGATGCGCAGGAGTATCAGGAGGATGTGGAGCTGGCCGTGATGTTTCTTGAGGGCAAGAGCAACGACGTGCTCGATCACTTCAAGGCACGCATGGAGTCGGCGGCGACGGACCTCGACTATGAACGGGCTGCTAAATACCGCGATCAGATCACCCACCTGCGCCGTATCCAGGAGAGTCAGTACGTCCATGCGGCGGACGGGGACGTGGACGTCTTCGCCCTTGCGGAAACAACGGGCGTTTACTGCGTGCAGGGACTCTTCGTCCGCGGCGGACGGATGCTTGGCAATCGGACCTGGTTTCCGAAAAACGAACTTGGGCTACCGGAAGACGAGCTGCTCTCGGCTTTTCTGGCCCAGTACTACTTCGCCGGCCGTGGTCGCGATCTGCCGCGCTCGGTGATTGTTGCCACGGCGATGACTGACGCATCGATTCTGGCAGAGGCGCTTACGGAGCAGGCCGGGCGTAAGGTGGAAGTGGTCCACCAGGTGCGCAGTCAGCGGGCGCGCTGGTTGAATCTTGCTATAGAGAACGCCGAGCACAGCCTGAACGCGTTTATTGCCGATAAACGCAACGTCTATGCGCGGCTCGTGGCTCTGCAGGAGGCGCTGGGGCTGGACGACGTGCCCGGCCGCCTTGAGTGTTTCGACATCAGCCACACCATGGGCGAGGCCACGGTCGCAAGCTGCGTTGTTTTCGACAGTAACGGCCCCCTGAAATCCGACTACCGCCGCTTCAACATCGAAGGCGTGCAGCCTGGGGACGACTACGGCGCCATGGAGCAGGCCCTGCGACGCCGTTACACGCGCCTCAAGCAGGGCGAAGGTCAGCTGCCCGATCTGCTGGTCATCGATGGCGGTAAAGGCCAGCTGGGTCGGGCTCAGGCAGTCCTCGAAGAGCTGCAGGTTGACGATGTTGCGCTTCTTGGGATCGCCAAAGGGCCAGCCCGCCGCCCGGATCTGGAACACTACTTCACACCTGAGAGTGAAATTGTGCTGCCGCCCCAGGGGGATGCCATGCACCTGCTGCAGCATATCCGGGACGAGGCACATCGTTTTGCGATCACCGGCCACCGGGCGCGCCGGCAGAAGCAGCGTCGCCATTCGGAGCTCGACGACATCGACGGCGTCGGACCGAAACGCCGCCGCGAGCTGTTGACTCACTTTGGGGGCCTCAAAGCGATCCGGGGAGCGAGCCGCGAGGAGCTGGCCAAAGTGCCCGGCATCAGCCAGAAGCTCGCCGACGACATCTACGCGGCCCTTCACGATTGAGGAAGATGAACGGATGGCTAGCGGCGCGCAACCAGCGGTACCCCCGGGGGACAGTCGGCGTACAATGCGCGCGATGAATCTCCCCAACCTCCTGACGATCGCACGGATTCTGCTGATTCCGATCTTTGTGCTCGTCTACGTCGCGCCGGGGCTAGGCACCTACCTTGTGGCTGCCGTGCTGTTCGGCCTTGCCGCTTTTACGGACTGGCTCGACGGCTATCTGGCGCGACGCCTCAATCAGACGACGCCATTCGGCGCCTTTCTTGACCCGGTGGCCGACAAGCTCATCGTCGTCTCAGCCTTAACCATTCTGATCGGCCATCACGCCTCGCTCTGGCTGACCATACCCGGGCTCATCATCATAGGTCGGGAGATTGTCATCAGCGCTCTGCGGGAGTGGATGGCGGAGATGAATCGCCGCGGCATTGTTGCCGTGAGCTGGTTCGCCCGGCTAAAAACCACGG
>JBCDDI010000640.1:0-2191 GCA_039180365.1 Pseudomonadota bacterium | reverse complement strand
GCGCTTATGTACAGCGTGATTCCCGCGGCGTTGGCCTGCGTCGCCCTGCCGCTCTTATGGAAGTATCCGCTGACCCGCGAGCGTCAGGCGCGTATGCGAGCGCATATCGAAAAACGCGACCAGCGCCGGGAAGCTCAGGCAGCGGCACCGCCTGCCGTCTGAGGGCTTCAACCCGGTTGCGGTGCCTCATCGGCGATCTGGGGCTGCATACGCTCTACCTGCCAGAGTTTTGAGCCCACCAGCAGATACACGATGACACAGGCCATACCGATCACCGGGACCAGCACGGCGTTGCGCACTCCGAACTGACCCGCACACCAGCCGAGCAACAGGCTGCCGATGGGCATGCCGCCCATCATGCCAAGTGAATAAACGGACATGAGGCGGGCCCGGTGCGTCTCCGGCGCCGCTTCCTGCACGATGGAGCGGGACATGGTCATACTGATACCGCCGCACATCCCCCAGGCGTAAACCACCAGATAGAACAGCCACTCCGGCAGCTCCAGGTGCAGTAGCGACAGCACCCCTGAGCTGATGAGGCCTGTGGCGAGGAGTGCACGCCCCGGCCGTTGCACCCCGCCGCGTCGGATCAGCAGCAGTATCGTTGTGCAGGTGCCGAGCATGTTGGCAGCAAAGACCAGGGCGATGCCGCTGGCGCTGCCGCCGTACAGATCGCGGACCATGAGCGGCAGCAGCACCATGTAGGCTCCGGCAAAGAAGGTGCCGACGGCGAAAGTCTGCAGGATCGACGGACGGATCACCGGGGAACGCCAGGCCAGCGCCAGACCTTCACTAATCTCTTTCAGCGGATGGCGGCGCGGCGGCTGCGGGACTGGCGCGAGCTTCGGTATGCGCGCGGTTGCGAAAGCGGACGCAAGCAGGAAGGCGGCCATGGTGACCAGCAGCACCGGCGGTCCGACCAGGTCCGCCATCGAACCCAGCGCAAAGCCAAGCACCTGGATGCCGAACTGCACGCCAATGGCCATGGTCACAACGCGCTGAATCTCGGCTCCAGCTACCCGATTCAGCAGTGCATCGCGCGCGGGTTGGACGAAGGCGCCGAAGCAGCCACCGATGACCGCCCAGGCGATGAGCGCTTCGTAGATCACATAGCCTGAACCGATGAGTGCCGCCATGCCCAGCGGCGGTCCCATCATGGCCAGCTGCAGGAAGATCAGCAGCCGACGTTGATCAACCCGGTCGCCGACCAATCCACCCCAGAGTATGAGCAGCAGCAGCGGCAGCTGAGTCAACATCTGGGCGAGACCGAGACGTTCCGGGGATTCGTTCAGCGTAACGGCGACCAGATAGGGAAACAGCACCATCTGGATGCCGCCAGGGACCAGGTAGAAAGCGGTGCTGGCGAGATACCAGCGTAGCGGTGCGTTACTCACGGACGACCGGAATGACCCTTAAGGGATCAATGGTACCTATTCGGTTGTGTCTTCGGCGATGGCGATGGCGATGGCGATGGTGGGCGGCTTAAGGCTCTTCGAAGCAGACGAGAACGGCGGCGTTGGCAATCACCAACTTGTCGATGCCGGCCTCTTCAGGCACATCCAGACCACCGGCTACAGGTACAACGGTCACTTCCCCGTAGGGCAGCTCGGCGGCGATGGCCTCCAGATCCAGTGCCTCAGGATCCTGCACGCCGATGCGCACAGTGATTCGCATGTCGTTCGGCGATTTATCGAGCACGCGAAAGAAGTTCAGGCTCGAGTGGCGAATGGCGTCTGATACGGCGCGCTTCGCCGCTTTCGTGTAGTCGCCGCCATGCACATCGGTGCCCATACCCATTTCAGTCACGTAGCGTTTCAGCGCCATGGTGTGCCTCGCTGTTGCTTTCTCTTGCTGCTTCAGTCGTAGAAGTCGGGGGCTTTCACGAGCGTATCCGCCAAGGCTTTGTCGTGTTCAATCCAGAGCGTCGCGCCTTCGGCTTCAATGAGCGCTTCGACTTTATCCATGGCGGCGAAGGTCTGCTCAGCGTTGTAGTTGAAGGTTGGCGCACGACGGAGCTCGCGGCTCTTCCGGAAGTGATAAAGGTCGCCGGAGAGCACCAGGTTGCCAAGGTTCTTCAGCCGCAGAAACAGCACCTGATGGCCCGGCGTATGCCCGGGCGCCGAGACGAGGATGACGCTCCCGTCGCCGAAAACATCATGATCCCCGTTTAACACTTCCCGGTCGTTCTCGG
>JBCDDI010000639.1:0-2197 GCA_039180365.1 Pseudomonadota bacterium | reverse complement strand
GTCTATTTCATAGAGGGCGCGACCGTGCCATGCGCGCCCTCTATGAAATAGACCAGATCACCATCGCCGCCTGGAACGGTGCCGCCATGGGCGGCGGCGCCTGTATAGCCACCGCCCTCGATTTCCGCATCGGCGCTGATGACTGCTTCATGCAATACCCGGAGGTCGATATCGGGCTCAACCTGATGTGGAAGAGCCTGCCGCTGATCGTTCATCTGGTCGGGCCAGCCCGGGCCAAACGACTCGTGGCCGGGGGCGAGCGAATTCACGCTCGAGAGCTCGAACGCTGGGGCGTGCTCGATGAGCTGGTTCCCCGCGACGAGCTGCTCCCCGCCGCCGAGCGCCTCGCCAGCCACTACGTGAACAAGCCGCCTGTGGCTGTGCAGATGATCAAGCAAAGCGTCAATCGCCTTGTTTCCGCCCTGGACCAGAGCGTCATGCACATGGATGTGGATCAGAATCTCTTCGCTGCCAGCTCCGAGGATCGGCAAGCTGCCGTCGATGCCTACCTAAACGGGACAACACCGTCCTTCACGGGCAACTAGTCAAATTTATTGCGCGCCACATCAGGAGAGGCGTAGACTCTTCCCATCACAAGTTCGATTGGGGGATTGAACGATGGACCTGTTGGGTATTGCCGCCCTCGGCGGCCTGGAACGCATTACCATCGTCCTTGGCGCCATCGTCATTGGCTACTGGGGCTTCAAGCTTTACACCGGCGGCAAAACCGCAGGCATGGTGTTCATGGGCCTATCCTTTGTGGTGCTGGTCGGGGCACTTGCCACCGGCGGCAGCCATCTGCGGCAGGTTGGCGAAGGTGTCCAGCTTGCCACCCTCGAGCAACCCGCCGCGCCGGCACCAGGCGCACAGGACACCCAGGCGGATCCCGCTGCAGCTGTTGCCGCTGAGAGCGCGGAGGCTGCGTCCATGGCAACGGTAGAACTACCCGCTGCGGCAGAAACTGCAGATCCACAATCCTCTGAAGCCGAGGCTGCCGTAGCAGCAGAACCGGTTGCAGAGCCCACGGCGGTAGAGCCCGCCGTGGCAGACGTTGCCGAAGAGACCTCGGCGGAAACGGATGCTGCCGTGGTTCGGCTCGCCACCGGCCAGGAGCTCGGTGGCCGCATCGTTTCAGTGAAGTCTGAAAACGTTTCCCTCGAGTGGTCCTCGGACTCCGACTGAAACGCCTTCAGTGGCGGGCGATCAGCATCACCCGACCCTGCTCTTCGCTAATCATGGGCCGTTCCCCTAAGCGACAGGGATGGCCCGTGAGGCAATCCCCGGACTTGAGATCGAAGCGGTAGCCATGCCAGGGGCAGGTGACGGTACCGTCGTCTGACGGTGTATCGGGCAGCGGCCCAAGCTGATGCGGGCACAGCGCCGGATAGATCACGAGTTCCCCACCCGTTTCTGCAAGTACGTAATCGCGACCTCCCAGCGCATAGGTTCCGGGTAACTCAAGCGCCGCCCGAGGTCCTAGATCCAGCTGCCCTTCCCCGGGGGCAGAACGTTCCACGCGCCGGTCGAGCTGACGCTGTCGTTCGACCATCATGGCGACGTCTTCGTCATAGAGCTGGCTGTAGAGCTTTGCGTAAACCTGCCCGACCTTCTCCCGGGCTTCCGGCGCCACACCAGGCACAAAAAAATCGACGACGATATCGACTCGGTCATCGCCGATGGGAAAGGCATGGGTCCAGATCTCTGCGCCGGCATTGCGCCCTTCAAGGGTACGCGTGATCCAACGCCGGCAGGCACGATCGAGGCGCAGCTCGATAATGTTCTCATCACCGCGGCTGCCCACGGTTTTCGCACGCCAGCCCCAGGCACCGGTCTCAAGACACTCGATGCTCGCAAAGCTCCCGGCATGCACATGCGGGAGATGCTCCCAGTCGAGCGTGTTCTCATACATACGCGTGAGGCTCACCGGGAGTACGCGTCGATAGGTGCCGACGTGGGGGACCTTCGAAGACTCAAAAGCGGGGATGATCTCGTGCTCTGGCATGGGCCCTTCCATTGTCTGAGGGTCGAAAACGCTATTTTTCATTGCGCAGTGCACGATTGACACCTTTTTCGACCTGTAGTGATATCGAGGTCGGGGAGGAAAGGGGAGCATCGCGCACCCTTTTTCGAGGGGCGGCCGAGCAGATTTGCTCGGCCGTTTTCGTTTACGAGGGGAGTCACCATGGCTGAAGCCGCG
>JBCDDI010000638.1:0-2199 GCA_039180365.1 Pseudomonadota bacterium | reverse complement strand
GGGACGCCATGGCCTACTTCACGGTGGCCTTCCCCCGTGAGCCTGTGGTTCAACAGTGGCTCACAGCCGAGTTAGCCGCGAGCCGGCTCAACGCTCCGCCAGCAACCATCAGCGCCCCGGGAGGCACCTAGATGTTCCGCATTGGTCACGCAGACACCGCTTGCTCCCAATGGCGCCTGGTCGGCGCCCTACTCTGCCTCGCGCCCCTGTTTGGCTGCGTCAGCGCCACGGTCCAGCAGGTTCGAGAAGCCTCCACCGGCCTCGATGCCTCAGAAGCGATCGTGGTCCTCGGCCGCAAGGATCGGCCGAGCGCCGATGAAACCGAACGGCACTTCATCAACTGCGTTGGCGAACGCATGGGCAAAGGTGGGGACGGCCTGAATGTGATCAGCGAGGCCGAGTTCCGGGACGCGGTGTTCCCCTGGTTCGAGCCACGCACGGCGCCCGCTAACACTTCCGACCTGCCGGAGATCATGTCGACCCCGGTCGTTTCCAAGCGTCTCAGGGAGCTTGGCCTGCGCGATCTGGTCTGGGTGGATGGCTCTACGGTCAGGACCGATTCCGCCGGTTCCATGACCTGCAGCATCACTACCGCCGGCGGCGGCTGCTTCGGTTTCCTGACCTGGGAGAACGACTCCTCCTATGAGGCGACCGTCTGGGACGTACGATCCGGCCAGGCCGTGGGCCGTGTCAGCTCAGACGCCGTCGGCACGAGCTACGTTCCCGCGGTGGTGGTACCCGTGCCCTTGATCGCCCGGGTGCAGAACTCAGCCTGTAACAGCCTTTCGAATCAGCTGAAGACCTTCATCGTTCAGGGCTGACGCTGAGGCACACCCTCCCCGCCCCGGTTAATCCGCGGGGCGGATCTCCACCACTTCTCCGACAAAGTGACGCGGTTCATTGGCGTACCACTCGGCCAACTCCACCCGATGCTTCTTCCGCGCCATATCGCAGAGCTCATAGAAGGTGGGTCGGCCCGGGTCGGTGATGATGATCCGTTTCACGCCATTTTTCAGAGCCCGGTTAATCATCTGGTTGAGTGATTTAACCAGCGAGTCCCAGAAGCAGATGTCCGAGCCAACGATGACGTCGAACTTGCCGAGGTCCGGGCCTTTCAGCGTTTCCAGACGCCGGGTCATCGGCGCAATTTCAACCTCGTTGAGCTCTGCCAGGACGTCAAGAAACGGAAAGACCTCTTTGTCGATATCGAGGCCGGTGACCTTGGCCTTGTGCTGTTTGGCGCAGTAGATGGATGCCGGTCCCCAGCCGCAGCCTACCTCGAGCACTTTGGACTTCTTTTTGAGCGGGTGGTGCTGCAGGTAGTCCATAAGCAGAAAGCTCGAGTTCCAGGTCTTGTGGCCGTGTACGGAGGGCTGATAGGCCTTCTTCAGCCGGCGGATGAGCCGATGCTTCGATTCAAGCAGGTAGATCCCGTAGGCCTGGTACATGTGATCTTCCGGCAGGGGCTGCATTCTCGGCATGGTCGTCAATTACCTTGGAGCTTCTTGAAAGCGCCGCAGTGTAAGGGCCCGGGGCCTGAAGCAGCAAACGAACCTGCAGAAATGTTGCGGTCCGAGGTAATACCTGACTAAATCGCTCTGGTATTCACACACACCCAAACGGTACAATTCGCGGCGCGGCACTAATGGCAGAAACGGAAACAGCAGTGGCAGTAGAAGATCTCGTTGAGCGCGATTACAGCGCGGGATTCGTCTCCGATGTGGAGGCAGACACGATCCCCGCGGGTCTGGATGAGTCGGTAGTTCGCTTTATCTCGGAAAAGAAAGGCGAACCGGAGTGGCTCACGGACTGGCGTCTTAAGGCTTTTGCACTCTGGCAGGAGATGACGCCCCCTGCCTGGGCCCACGTGCACTTCCCGGAGATCGACTTTCAGGCGATCTCCTATTACTCCGCGCCGCGAAAGCCCGGTACCGGGCCGCAGTCTCTCGAAGACGTGGATCCGGAGTTGCTGCGAACCTACGAAAAGCTCGGCATTCCGCTGCACGAGCAGGAAATGCTCGCCGGCGTGGAGCGGAAAACGCCCGTCGCCGTGGACGCGGTTTTTGACAGCGTTTCCATCACAACCACCTTCAAAGAGAAGCTGGCCGAAGCCGGCGTGATCTTCTGCCCGATTTCCGAAGCGGTGCACGACCATCCGGAGCTCGTCCAGAAGTACCTGGGCTCCGTTGTTCCGCAGCG
>JBCDDI010000637.1:0-2200 GCA_039180365.1 Pseudomonadota bacterium | reverse complement strand
TAGTCACCAAGGACCATTTCCGACTGCGCCAGCAGAAAGCGCGCCTCAGCAAGGGCCGGATCTTTCTGGAGCGCATTTTTTAGTTCGATGACGGCAGCACGGTGATCGTCGGCGGCGGCCAGGCTCCTGGCGCTGTTCAGGTGATCTGTCGCCGTCCGACTGTCACAGGCAGCGGTAGAGAGGGCAAGCAGGAGAACGAAGACGAAGGAGAGGGTACGTCGGGTCACAATAGGCAGGTCCCAACCAACGTTGGAACGGGCTCCATGGCTGCTTAAACCACGGAGTCTAGCTCAGCAACCGGGGAAGACCTGCATGCAGTTGTAGCGGCGCAACCATTGACTGACTGACTAGAAGGCGGGATGGCTCCTTAATCGGGGCCGCTGGATCTGGAGAGTCGAAAGCCGCCCCAAGCTAGAGACGACTCTTCAACACCTCATTTGAATAGCCGCTCTCATTGCCGTCCGCATCGAGGGCCGTCATAGCGACAAAATAATCGCCGCTTGCCAGCGTCAGCGTATGGCTGGTGGTGGAAGGATCGCCGAGCTCCACCATCTCAGAGTAGTTGCGGCTCGCCTCACCGAAGTAGATTCGATAGCCGGCGAGGTCCGTCAGCGTACTCCCGTCAACGTTTTCATCCGGCGCCAGCCAGCTGAGTTGAACGGGACCGACAATACCGACACTGATCATCTCGATGGTGCTGCCACCGGTACCGCTGCAGGTGAGTGTGAAGGTAGTGGCCTGGGTCAGCGCGCCCGTCGCCTGGGAACCGCTGGTTCCGACGGTGCCGCCCCAGCCACCGCTGGCCGTGCAGCTGTCTGCGCCGTTGGATGACCAGCTCAGTGTCGTACCGACACCTTCGTTAACGAGCAGGTCCGTCGCTGTCAGGCTGACGCTCGGTCCGTCGGGCCCTGCTGGACCGGGATCCGGCGCGGTCGCGTTCGCGGTTTCAGACGAGGCCGCGTTTGCCGCGCTCGCATCGTCCGGATTCTGGGCGGTACTGCCGGTGCAGCCACTGAGACCGAGGAGTGCCAGACAGGCCACTCCAGTCAGCACGCGCCAATCGATTATCTTTCCCACTGCGTCTCTCCGTTCCTGTGCCTACCTGCAGCGCGCAATCGGTGGGCCGCAACGCGCTAAGCCAATGAACCGCTCGAGTATCCGCCAGAGCTGACGTTGTTCCCGTGCGGGAGTCGGCAAAGTTGAGGATTTTGCGGAGGCTATGTAAGGAGAGCGGAAAACTGCGACGCAGTTCTCGTTCAGCGTCGTTGCCGAGGGTGAGCGTCAGGGAATGACTTTGAGGACCTCGTTTGAGTAACCGCTTTCATTGTTCTCTGCATCGAAGGCGGTCATCGCAAAATAGTAAGTGCCCGGGCCCATGGTCGCTTCCCACTGCGTGGTCGCGGCGGAGTTGATTGTATGGCTGCCGGAATAGTTGCGGCTCGTGGTACCCCAGTAGATCACGTAACCCGCCAGATCGGTCAGCGTAGAACCGTCAACGTTCTCCGTCGGGGCCTGCCAGCGAAGGGTTTTGTCGGCGAGCTCAATGGTCACCATCGCAAGGCCCGAACCACTGGGGCCCTGACAGCTCAGCTGATAGGTGGCCGCGTCATTCAAAGGGCCAACGGTGAAAGAGCCGGAAACGGGTTGGCTTCCCGACCAGCCGCCGCTTGCAGTACAGCTGTTCGCCCCTGGTGCGTTCCAGGTGAGCGTGCTGGTGCCGCCCTCCTCCACGTACTCCGGAGAGGCGCTCAGCTGCACAGAGGCGCCACTACCGTCATCGATGCGCACAGTGACCTGCCGGACTGAGCCGCCACTGTCTCCCGAGCAGCTCAAGGTGAACGTCGTATCCTGGCTGAGCGGCCCGACCGTTTCCGTCCCGGACAGTCCTTTACCCCCAGACCAGCCGCCAGAGGCTGTACAGCCACTTGCGCCCTGGGCTGACCAGCTGAGCGCAACGGTCTGGCCGCTGGCGATGAGCGCGTTGGACGCAGTCAGGGAGACGCTGGGTGGCGCGGAGCCGTTGCCGCTGTTTGCGCTCGCATCTGCGCCTCCCGCGCTCGAAGAACTGCCCGAGCAGGCGCTGAAAAGAAGGGGGGCCAGGAGCAGGCAGGCCAGAGAGCGAAAGGCTCTGCTGCCGGTTACGAACGTCCTGTGTCGATCGCCGGATTTCGGGGGGGTCACTACGGTAATGATCAATTTT
>JBCDDI010000636.1:0-2209 GCA_039180365.1 Pseudomonadota bacterium | reverse complement strand
GAGGCACGGCGCAGCCGATAGTGCGCCGGAAGTTCGTCGCGTTTGAAATAGCGGCTCCCTGGCACCTCGGCGAGAAACGCATCGAGCGTGCGCCGGACCCGCTCATCGGCGACCGGCGCCTTGAGGTGCACCTGGGCCACCGCCCCGCCAAGGATCCGGGCATCGATATCCGCAGCTGCGAGGGCACCGTGGAGATCGAGGTAATCGGTGGCCACAGCCATGCCGTGATCCGAAACAACGATCAGGCTGAGCCAGGGCCAGAGCTGGAGCGCGTCGATGCCGTCGAGGAGGCGGACCAGCTCTGCGTCCTGGGCCCGGATCTGCGGCACGATGCCCCTGCCGTTCGGTCCTTCGTCGTGGCCGATGCGATCAGCACCGGCCCAGTAGGACATGATCAGCCTCGGCCGCTCACCTTCCGGCAGCGCCAGCCACTCAAGAATCTGATCCACCTTCTCGGCCTCCGGGCGGTCGCTGTCGAAAGGTGCCACGCGATAGCGGGTGCCCTGGCCCTGCCAGTCCGACTCGGAGCCTACCCAGAAGTAGGTGGCCGTATCGATTCCCTGCCGTTGGGCGGCAATCCAGAGCGGCTCCGCTTCAATCCAGTTCGCATCGGCATCGTAGGCATAACGACCGCGCTCCTGATCAAGGAAGACGTTATCGACAATGCCGTGCCGATCGGGGTGGGTACCGGTGGCCATGGACACATGGGTTGGAAAGGTATTCGACGGAAACACCGGAGTCAGACGCCCGGCCCTCACCCCTTCCCGCGCAACGCGGTCGAGGCCCGGAAAGGCATCGAGATCGAGGAAGTCGTGGCGCATGCCGTCCCAGCTGAGGACGACAACAATGGGCGCTACCTCGTTATCGGTCAAAGGCGCGGATGCTGCCGAAGCCTGCTCCGCGCGAACGTCCGCGATTGCTGCCGGCGTCTCCGCAGCTACCGCCGGCTCCTCATCACGCTTGGCGGCGTCGGTACAGCCGAACTGCACTGCGCCTGTTAGCAGCAGAGCGCCGAGTGATAGCAACAGCCGGTTCATCGCAGCCCGGTTTATCGTCACCCTGTTCATCGCCGACCGGGAGCCCTGCTCATGGGCGTCCGTCACCCTGCAAGGCCTGCAGATCCCGGAGCAGACTCATGCGCTCGAGGTCTTCCTCCTCGAGCCGGCTCCAGTCGATGCCCTCCGGCGCCGGCAGCGGTTGTGCAATGCGAATTGTCTCCGTGGGTGTGCAGATCAGTGACAGCGGCAGATCGTTGGCTTCGATGGGAAAGTCCGTCACAAGCTGCGCATCGTGCACGGTGGTTGCCACCGGTACCGGGGCGTGGCCCAGCTCGCGCAGGATGGCAAATTCGAGATCGCTGTAGCCCTCACCTTTGCCGCAACGCTTTCCGGCGCGCGTCACGGCCGCGCAGCCGGTGACGATGGCATCGAGCTGCGGCATGGCGTCCAGGTCCACGAGCTCCGAATAGTCGGGCATGCTTGAGAGACTGGCGGCCGCATCAAAGTCCCGCTCGCGAATGCGCGCGGGATCGAGCAGATGAAAGCCGCCGGTCAGCCTCGGGGTGGGCACGTAAACACGAATCCCGCGTGCGAGCGCCAGGCGCCGCACTTCCCGCTGCGGTGAGTCCGGATTCACCTTGATAGCGCTCGCCTCGCGCCAGGGGGATTCCTCAAAAAGCCGTCTGGCGGCCAGATCGGCACCCACGTAGTTGGGGATGCGCCCATGGGGAGGAAATGGAAAGCGAGCGAGCTTCTCGGCTTGCAGCCGATCCCAGGCCCAGCCTCGGGCATCCGCTTTGTGCTCGAAGATGAGGTCTGTCAACAACCCGTCTTAACTTTCCGATGCGGACAGGCATACTACACGGCCCGCTCAGGAGTTTGCATGACCGGACGCGCCGCACAGGCCATTCTCGGGCGCTATCCCGCCCTCGGCTTTCCGCAGTTCCGGCGCTACTGGTTCGCGTCTTTCGCCTCTGTGGGTGCGACACAGCTGGTCACCCTGGGGCAGGGCTGGCTCATCTTCGAGCTTTCGGGCTCCGCCCTGCAGCTCGGCGTGCTCGGCGCCGCGGCATCTATCCCGAACATATTGATGACGCTCCTGGGTGGGGTCATCGCCGACCGCTTCGACCGGCGCCGTATTCTTATGGTGACTTCAGCGATCACCGCCATCCTCCTGGCCGCGCTGACGGTGCTCGACTTCACCGGCGTGG
>JBCDDI010000635.1:0-2217 GCA_039180365.1 Pseudomonadota bacterium | reverse complement strand
GGTTGAGGAGATGTGTTCATGACCGACGGTACTGACAAAACCATCCACGACTGGGCCCCGGAGCGATTCGGGTTTGAGACCCGGGCCATTCACGCCGGTCAGGCCCCTGATCCAGGCACCGGCGCGGTTGTAACGCCCCTCTATCTCACGTCGACCTATGAGCATTCAGCGCCGGGCGAGTATGCCGGCTACGACTACTCGCGGGCCGGCAACCCCACTCGTGCCGCCTACGAACACTGCGTGGCCAATCTCGAGGGTGCACGCTTCGGCTTCGCGTTCGCGTCCGGCTGTATCGGCGCGACCACGGTGCTGCATCTTCTGAACCAGGGTGATCACGTTGTCGCCTGCGACGATATGTATGGCGGTACCTTCCGGCTCTTTGAAGCCGTGTTCCGGCGCGCCGGCATTGATTTCAGTTATGTGGATCTCAGGGATCCAGCAGCCCTCGAGAGCGAACTCCGAGACACAACGAAACTTGTCTGGATTGAATCGCCAACGAATCCGCTCATGAAACTGATTGATATCGAGGCGGTGGCAAAGCTTGCGCATGCGGCGGGCGCGCGGCTCATGGTCGATAACACCTTCATGAGCCCGTTCTTCCAGCGACCGATCGGCCTCGGCGCCGATCTCGTCCTGCACTCGACCACCAAGTACATCAACGGCCACAGCGACCTGATTGGCGGCGTGGTGGTTACCGACGACGAGGAACTCGCGGCTGAGCTCGACTTTCTGAACAAGTCCATGGGCGGTATTCAGTCCACTTTCGACAGCTATCTGTGCCTGCGCAGTCTGAAGACGCTGGCGGTACGCATGCGCGCCCACGAAGCGAATGCCAACGCGGTGGCCACCTATCTCGAAGGGCATCCGGCTATCCGTGAAGTTGCCTATCCGGGCCTTGCCAGTTTTCCCCAGCATGAACTGGCCTGCCGGCAGGCCAGCGGCTTCGGCGGCATGATGTCCATCACCGTTAATGGCGGTCTCGAAGCGGCAAAACAGGTGATGAGCAAGGTGCGCGTCTTTACGCTGGCTGAAAGTCTTGGCGGGGTTGAGTCGCTCATTGAACACCCCGGTCTCATGACCCACGCCAGTTTGAGCCCTGAAAAGCAGGCGGAGATCGGCATCGGTCCGGGATTACTGCGCCTGTCCGTCGGCATCGAGACCGAGGCTGATCTCATCAAAGATCTGGATCAGGCCCTGGCGGGGCTCGGCTGACCGCGATGACCATCGACGATCTATCGCAGCACATGGCGGAGGCTGGCTCTCTCGACCGCGCCGCCGTGCCGCTCGGGCTTTTTCTGGCCTGGTGCGGCAATCTGCATCTCGTATCCCGGAGTTTTCAGGAAGCTCATGAGGGACCGCTGCTCAGGCTTCGCTACCGGGAACTTGCCCCGACGGAGTTTCTCACGACGACAACGGGGGGAAGCCTCGATACGGACCATCTCTCTGAGGAAGGGCGCAGCTTTGTCGCCAGCTACTACGGTGCCTACCTCGATGACCTTCGAGAAGTTTTCGGCGGCGACCTCTATGGCGTGAAGGGGGACTGGTCGGCCTACGAGCGTATGGCCGGCGTGGTTACGCGCCGCTATATGGACTGGAAAAACGGTCGCGAAGTCTCGAGCCCTGGCGCGGGCGCGCTTACGCGCTGGTGGCGCCGGCTGCGCTCGTGAGCCCTTTTCGCCCGCAGGATGCGAACGTGTTCCGGCCCTACCCGGATGAGGTGCCCTGGGAGCTGCTGCTGCTTGCCGATCCAGACGAGGATCGCGTTGCCGGCTATCTCGACGCGGACTTCATGCGCGTCGCCAAGGTCGACGATGAAGCCGTTGGCGTTTATGTGATCCGAGCCCTGACGCCCACCTGTTATGAGCTGTTGAACCTCGCGGTGGCACCGGCCTACCGACGCCAGGGCCTTGGACGCTGGCTGCTTGGACACGCCATCGGCATTGCCGAAAGCAAGGGTGGCCGGGAGATTATTCTCCGCAACACACCCCGCTCCAGCCTCTTTGAACGTACGGGCTTCAGGGCAGAGGGCGCAGACCTCCGCCTGGTTCTTATGCCCGAATAGCGTCTTCGGTCGGCGTTCTCGCGGCTCGCCCTACCTCTCGCCCGATATAGTGCGCTTTCGGTCGGACGAGTCGGTTGTCCGCCCGGGATTCGATGAAGTGTGCGAGATAGCCGTAAACGCGGGACAGGGCGAAGTTCGCCGTAAAGAACGGCGTT
>JBCDDI010000634.1:0-2219 GCA_039180365.1 Pseudomonadota bacterium | reverse complement strand
TTTTGTCAGCCGGGGCCTGGTGGCCCTGTCTCCAGCGCAGCTCGGCGTGTCACCGGCACTCCACGACGGGATCTACGAACGGGAAACTGCGCTCTTCCGGGCGAAGGAGGTCATCAACTCTGCGAGCATCCCGGAGATCCTCGACCTACTCGCGGCACCCGGGCTGGTTGCCGCCGTTGATCAACTGCTTGGGCCAGGCTGGGCCATTGTGCCGTTTACCCACAATACGCCCTTTGTCAGCGGCGCCTACGATCAGCACTGGCACAAGGACGACAACGGGCCCTACAACGGCCGCTGGCCTCGGCACCACGAGCCGGTGCAGATCGAAATGCTGTATTTCCCACAAGCGGTTACGGCCGAGATGGGGCCCACGGCAACCATTCCCTACTCCCAGTACTGGACCTTCAATCACGAGGAAAACCACGACAATTTCGCCGGCGCAGAACACCTCGACTTCGACTACCAGCTGATCGGTATGGAAACCGTTCCCGTCAGCGGTAGGCGCTCGAACTACGCACCGGAGGAGATCGTTGCTGGAACGACAGCGCACGACGTCCGTATGCGCGAGGCGGTGGCGGACACCGGCTGGCCGCTTGTAGCACCTTTTGAAGCCGCACCCCTCGAAGCAGGCAGCGTGCTCCTCTACTCCCACAACCTTTTCCATCGCGGCAACCATCGGCGCGATCCCTTTGAACACTGGCGCGAACGGCCGCGCTTCATGTGGCGCTTCTGGCTCTACCGCACTACAGACCCTGACGGCGAACCAACACCATTTCTGCCCGTTCCGGAGCACGACGCCATGACCGCTCAGGACCTCAGCGCTGTGGATGCCAACCTGACAACACTGTGGCGCCACCACTATCACTGGGCGCTTTCCGGCCTGCCCCCAGCCCTGGGCACAGGCTCGACGCCGGTCACCGAACTTGCAGCCCAGCTCGAAGAAAAGTACGACCGCGCCGAACCCCGGCGCCTTGGCGCTGCTTATCGGCTGGCCAATCACGAAGACGACACTGCCGCCCTCGCCCTTCTCGGCACTGCGCTCAGCGCCGAACGGGAGTCCGTGCGGCGAGCCGCAAGCTTCGGGCTTATTGCCTGCGGCGAGAGAGCGACGCACATACTTCTTCAGGCCAGCCATTCTCCTCGACGCTGGCTGCGCAAGGCGGGCGTGCACGGGCTGGGAAGCGCCGCGGCGTTGACGCCTGAAACCTTTAACGCAGTCGCAGCCAGACTCGCGGCAGACGCCTCCGTGGCCGTCCGCTCAACGGCCGCCCATGCACTTGGCTCGCTGGCCCGCCGGGCCCTGGCCCGCAACTCAGGCACGGAGCTGTTGCCGGAGCTTGCGCAGACACTAGCTAGTTCATTGCTTCGCGAAGAGAATCGGCTCTCCATGGATCGCGCCCAGGGCCGGAGCATCAAGTTCGTGCGCCCCACTGACGACAGCGATCTCTGCGAAGGGATTGGCATCAGCTACGGCGTTGACCGTTTTGGTCCCGTGCGCTCAGCTGTCAAGGAGAACGCCCTCGTCGCCTGCGTGATCCTCTGCACACACGGCGCTCGACATCTGGGTGGGAGTTTCAGTTCGCTCCTGAGCACCCTCGCAGAGATTGCAAAGAGCGACGATAACGTCTTCTGCGTCGGCCTTGCCCAGGACGCGCTGGCTAGGCTCGCGCAGGCGACCGATCTGACAGAGGCGCAGCAGCTACTGTTAACCGAATCCCTGGAGGCGGCCCTTGCGGCCTCTCCCATTCACTGCCACGAATCGCTGCTCCGCGGCGGTATCCGCGTGCAGCAACCTGAAGCAGAGGAGACCCTGCCATGTTGATGATGCTGAACAAAACACCCTGGCTGGCAGCCTGCCTGGCCCTGCTGCTTGCCGGATGCGGGGAATCCGCACCCGAGCCTGATGCTGCTATGGAAGAGACTGCGCCCGCGCCTGAATCGACCGCGGCACCCGCGGCTGCGCCGGAGCCTGCTTCTGTGGAGGAAACGTTACTTCCGGGCATCCGCTTCCATGAGATCGAGAGCAACGGGATCACCATGCGCGTAGCCGAAATGGGCGAAGGACCGGCCGTGCTGCTCGCGCATGGCTGGCCGGAGTCCTGGTACTCCTGGCGCCATCAGATCAAGGCCCTGGCAGACGCCGGCTACCGGGCCCTGGCGCCAGACATGCGCGGCTATGGCGGCACCGACGCGCCGGAAGACGTTGCAAGCTACAACCT
>JBCDDI010000633.1:0-2222 GCA_039180365.1 Pseudomonadota bacterium | reverse complement strand
CGCCTTCGGCATATCCAAGCGCCGGGTGACCATCTCGACGGCCGGCGTTGTGCCGGCGATTTACGAGCTGGCCAAAGTGTCTGACGTTTCCCTCGCCATCTCTCTCCATGCGCCGAATGATGCGCTGCGCGACGAGCTTGTGCCGCTGAACAAGAAGTACCCCATCGCCGAACTCCTCGCCGCCTGCCGACACTACGTGGAGGGGCTTGGTGAGCGCCGCTCCCTGACCATGGAATACACGCTCATGAAGGGCGTTAATGACACGCTGGCGCACGCCAAAGAGCTGGCGCGGCTGCTCCGGGACGTACGCTGCAAGGTCAATCTGATACCCTTCAACCCGTTCCCTGCGTCCGGCTTCGAACGGCCAGACGCGGAGGCGGTCCGAAAGTTTCAGACCTATCTGATGAACAGCGGTTACGCCACCATGCTGCGCACAACGCGCGGTGACGATATCGCCGCCGCCTGTGGCCAGCTGGTTGGCCAGGTTAAAGACCGCACCCGGCGCCAGGAGCGCTATCTGGCCCGGGTCCGGGCAGAAGCGCCGGAAGCCGCAACCGCGCAGCCGGCGGTGAGCTCCGGCGGCAGTCAGTCGAAGAGCGCCGAGGAGGTTGCATGAGCCGAGTAGTGTCCGTCAGCCTGTTGTTGCTGTTGCTTCTCGGAGGCTGCGTCACCGAGTCGACTGGTGGTTTGCCGGATCCGGCGCCAGAGGCGGATCGTGTGCAGGCTCAGCTCGACCTGGCCCGGGGATATCTTGAGCAGGGCAATATCGAGCGGGCGCGAACTTCCCTGAACAAGGCGCTGGAGATTGATTCGCGCTCCGTGGAAGCGCACACGCTGTTCGGTGTCCTGTACTCCGCCGAATCAGAGTGGGGGGTTGCAGAGCGGCACTTCCGCACAGCGCTCGAACTCGACAGCCGGGACGCCATGGCGCTGAACAACTACGGCTCCTTCCTCTATGCCAGGGAACGCTACGACGAAGCCGTGGGCTACCTGCGTACCCTTGTTCAGAACACGGACTATCGGGCCCGCAGCCAGGCTTATGAAAACCTCGGACTGGCTGAACTGAAGATCGACGAGCGCGATGCCGCCCGGGAGAGCTTCAACCGCGCCCTGCAGCTCAGCTTTTCGCAACCGCAATCGAGCATCGAGCTTGCGCAGTTGGCCTATGAGGACGGCGATATCGTTTCCGCAGCGCAGTACTACGATACCTTCCGATCCCAGGCGCCGCAGACGGCTCGGTCCCTGTGCCTCGGAATGAAGATCTCTCAAGAGCAGGGGAACTCCGATCAGATGGCGAGCTACGCCCTGGCCCTGAACAACCTGTTCCCATCGGCACCGGAAACCAGCCAGTGCATCGTGCCCCGCTGAGGGACCGGCGGCGACCGTGAGCGACGACAAGAGCGACGATCTGCCCACGGGGCCTGGTTCCGAACTCCGGGAAACCCGCGAGGGCATGGAGGTCAGCGTTCGCGAGGTGGCGGATGCCCTGAATCTGCCAGCACGGGTGATCGAGGCGCTGGAGAGCGACGACTACGAAGGGCTGCCGCCAACGGTGTTCACCCGCGGCTACCTGCGCTCCTATGCCCGCCTGCTCGAGCTGTCCCCGGATGCCTTGCTCTCCCGCTATCCGGAAGTCACGGAAGAAGTCGACGTTATCACCGGGGAGAGTGCCGTAACGCCGGCGGCTTCCGCGGACAGTAATCCGCAGCTGCTTTACGGCGGCTTTGCCCTGGCTGCCCTGGTGGTCATCGTGCTCGCCTGGGTGTTCCTGGGCGGTGAGGACAGCCCGGCGCCGGAGCCTATCGTCGAAGCAGGCTCAGAAAGCGAAGCATCACGTGGGCCGCCCGCGGCCACGGCGACAAATACCGTGGAAGACGCGCCGTCGTCTGAGCTTGCTCAGGCGGACGACAGAGAGCCCGGCGCTGGTCAGGTACCCAGTGAACGGGTACCAGGCGCGCGCGTTCAGAATGAACGGGAAGCAAGACCAGAACCTGAGCCGGAACCCGCTGCTACCAGCAGTGTCGAAGCCGCTCTGCCGACGCCGGTGCCCGAGACAACGATAGAAGAACAACCGGCCCTGCTGCCTGAACCGCAACGGGACGTCAGCCCGGCGGAGTCAGGCGCAACTATTGCAGCCGACCCCGTCGCTGACCCCGCAGAACAGGATCCGGCTGTGCCGGCGGCTCCGTCGGATGCTGGTTCGGAGATAAGCGACGACGCGG
>JBCDDI010000632.1:0-2229 GCA_039180365.1 Pseudomonadota bacterium | reverse complement strand
GCTGACCCTCGGCGACGCGCTCCGCCAGGTGCTTGAGCAGGTTCTGCGTCAGCGTGATGAGGTCCTCGAAATCCGCATAAGCCCAGTAGAACTCGAGCATGGTGAACTCTGGGTTATGCCGCGTAGACAGACCTTCATTGCGGAAATTGCGGTTGATTTCGAAAACACGTTCGAACCCCCCAACAACCAGGCGCTTGAGAAACAGCTCCGGCGCGACACGGAGATAGAGATCGAGATCCAGGCTGTTGTGATGGGTGATGAACGGGCGTGCTGTCGCCCCGCCCGGGATCACATGCATCATCGGGGTCTCGACTTCCATGAAGTCGTGGGCGAGGAAAAACTCACGAATCGCCGCAACAATCGCCGAGCGCACACGGAAGGTCTCCCGGGAGCGTTCACTCATGATCAGGTCAACGTAACGCTGCCGGTACTTGGTCTCCTGGTCGACCAGGCCGTGGTATTTCTCCGGTAGCGGCCGCACGGTTTTGTTCAGCAGCCGGATGGCTGCCGCATGCACGGTCAGCTCACCTTTATTGGTTCGCATGAGCGTTCCGGTAACGGCAACGATATCGCCGAGGTCCCAGAGCTCATTGAAGGCGCCGTAGGCGTCTTCTCCCAGATCGTCCCGGCGCAGATAACACTGAATCTGGCCGGAGACGTCCTGGAGCGTGATGAAGCTCGCTTTGCCCATCACGCGGCGGAGCATGACTCGGCCGCAGACGGAAGCCGGCCGGCCAAGAGCCTCAAGCGCCTCCTTATCCAGGTCCTTAGCCTGCTCATGGAGTTCTGCCGCCAGCTGCTCGCGGCGGAAGTCATTGGGATAAACGCCACCGGAGAGGGCGTTGTCAGCAAGCCAGCGCGCCACTTTCTCCCGGCGGTTGGCAATGATGTCGTTCTCGTCGGTCATGCACCGTTACCTGGTGTGATGATTGAGTCCTGTCGTCTGGTGCCCTGGCGCTAGAGCCCGGCTTTCAGACTGGCTTCGATAAGATCGTCGATATCGCCGTCCAGAACGTTGTTCGGGTCCGTGCGCTCGATGTTGGTTCGCAGGTCTTTCACCCGCGACTGGTCAAGCACATAGCTGCGTATCTGACTGCCCCAGCCTATGTCGGCTTTGTTGTCTTCGATCTCCTGCTGCTCTGCCCGCCGTTTCAGCATCTCAAGCTCGTAGAGTTTCGCGCGGAGCTGTTTGTAGGCCTTGTCTTTGTTCTGATGCTGAGATCGCTCGCTCTGGCACTGCACCACCGTATTCGTCGGCAGGTGCGTCAGCCGCACGGCAGAATCGGTCCGGTTAACGTGCTGGCCGCCGGCGCCGCTGGCGCGATAGGTATCAACGCGCACGTCCGCGGGATTCACTTCAATCTCGATGTCGTCGTCAATCTCCGGGGAGACAAAGACGGAAGCGAAAGACGTGTGACGCCGGTTACCGGCATCGAAAGGTGACTTTCTGACAAGTCGATGAACGCCAGTTTCTGTACGCAGCCAGCCGAAGGCGTGATCACCGGAAATCTGCACCGTTGCCCCTTTAATTCCGGCCACCTCACCGGCGGACACCTCAGTGATCTCCGCCGTGAAACCCCGTTTCTCAACCCAGCGAAGATACATGCGCAGCAGCATTTCAGCCCAGTCCTGGGCTTCTGTGCCACCGGACCCGGCCTGGATTTCGAGGTAGGCGTTCGACGGGTCCATCTCACCCTGAAACATGCGCCGGAATTCGAGGCGCGCAAGGTCTGTTTCGAGCGCGGCGAGCTCTCCGGCGATTTCGCCGAGCGACTCCTGGTCGTCTTCCTCCGCCGCCAGCTCAGCAAGCTCACCAAGGTCCTCGAGACTCTCGGCCATGGAGGTCAGAACCCCGACTACCGCATCGAGGTTCGCCCGTTCTTTGTTCAGTGCCTGCGCGCGTTCCTGATCGTCCCAGACCGCCGGGTCGGCGAGCTCCAGATCGACCTCTTCGAGGCGATGTTGTCTGCTTTCGAAGTCAAAGATACCCCCTGAGCGCTGCATCGCGCTGCCTGAGATCTTTGAGCTGATCGCGGAGAGAGGTAATTTCTGCCATGGTGCCTTGCTGCTACGGGTCTTGCTGCTACGGGTATTGATACCGTGCGGATGCCTGTGTGAGACGGCTGCTTCGATGTCGCCGTCAGGCGTCCTGATAAAAACGCGGCAGTTTATGTCAACGGACGCAGATGCTCCACCACGAGCTGGAGTGTCACCCGGTCCCGATACTCG
>JBCDDI010000631.1:0-2234 GCA_039180365.1 Pseudomonadota bacterium | reverse complement strand
GGTTGTAGAGGCATTTGTGGTCGCGTTATATATTGCCCGTTGAGCTTTCTCCAGCCAGCTCATGGTGTTCGGCTGCCAGGCGCGAAGGAGACTGCCCATTGGCAGGGCCTCTACCGTGCCATCAGCGCGGCGGAATTGGAGCGTGTCGCGATTCAGGTCGCCGCGAAGCGCTGCGAGTTCCCTTTCGAGGCGGCCGAGTTCGACCAGTAAGCGGGCTTCCTGGTCTGCCAACGCAGGATCCGCACCTTCGGAGCCAAGGGTCGACGGCTCCCGCCGCTTCAGCCGCAGCTGATTCAACTGGTGGTTGAGGGGGTTCATCTGCGCCCGCTCGATGCGCCGGATCTCCTCGCGAAGTCCCTCCACCCGGCGCAGTGCGGCCTGCAGTGCGTTCCAGCGTTCGCCCGGGTCAGAAATCTTCCGGTCGGCAACGGTCAGGCCGGCGATCCAGCCATAGGCATCTCCCCAGGCAACCCGTTCGAGTTGCACCGCATCAGCTGGGGTGCTGAGAGCCTGCACGTCCTGCGCATAAACCCAGCGGAAGTCCGGCGGATCACTGCGCCGGTTTCCGGTTTTGAGGAGATAACGCTCCACCAGCGCCCCTTGCGTCGAGCGCCCGGTGGCTTCCGTGAAGCTGGTTGCCGACAGGGTTTCCTTCTCCACAAGCTCACCCAGGAGCGTGACCACTTCCTGCTGAGGAAGCGCGTGCTCCACAGCAATGAGATCCACGGGCCAGAAATGGCCGAAACCGCGCACCGTGATGAGTGTGAGCAGGCCGATGAGGGCTGTGACGCTTAAGCCCACGGCCGCGGCCGCCGCCCAGAGCCAGACGTCGCCGCTGGCAAGCCAACGGTTCACAGCGCCGGACTTTGCAGCCTCAGAGTGCACCGTAACGATCCCTGAGCCGCTGCCGGACCAGTTCGGCGATGGTGTTGAACAGGAAAGTCAGCAGGAACAGCACAAAAGCCGCTAGAAACAGAATGCGGTAGTGGGAGCCGCCCACCTCGCTTTCCGGCAGTTCGATGGCGATGTTTGCGGCAAAGGTGCGCATTCCTTCGAAGAGGTTCAGGTCCATGATCGGTGTATTACCCGTGGCCATGAGTACGATCATGGTCTCGCCGACAGCGCGACCGGTACCGATCATGAGGGCAGAAAAGATTCCCGGACTCGCCGTAACCATCACCACCCGGCTCAAGGTCTGCCAGCGGGTTGCACCTAAGGCGAGAGAGCCGTTAACAAGGTGCCTGGGTACGCCGTGGATGGCGTCTTCGGCGATGGCAAAAACTGTCGGAATCACGGCGAAACCCATGGCGACGCCGACGACCAGGGCGTTGCGCTGGTCGTAGGGCAGACCAAGGTGGACATCCAGCCACTCAGGTAGATCACCGGCGAAGAGTGCCTGTTCCAGCGGCGGGCCGAGGGTCAGCGCCGCGCTGACGGTGAGTAGGACCATCGGCACCATCAGCAAGCCATACCAGCCCTGAAGCCGGGCCTGGTAGGCGCTTGGCAACTGAGTGACGAATACTGAGATCATGACGATGACCAGCGGCAGCAGCAGCACGGCGAGGCCTATCCCCGCGAGGTTGGCTTCCACGATTGGCGCCAGCCAGAGTCCGGCAAGGAAGCCGAGGATGACCGTCGGCAGCGCCGCCATGATCTCGACGGTGGGCTTAACAAAGCTGCGCATGGCTGGGGCCATCGCATAGGCCGTGTACAGGGCGCCGAGCACCGCAATCGGCACGGCGAAAAGCATCGCGTAGAAAGCCGCTTTCAGCGTGCCGAAGAGCAGGGGGGTTAAGGAAAACTTCGGTTCGAAGTCGTTGTCTGCGCTGGAAGACTGCCAGCTGTGCACGGGTTCACTGTAGCCCTCGTACCAGACACGCCCAAAAAGTGCACTGAAGGACACTTCTGGATGCTCGTTGCTGAGGCGGAACGACAGCACTTCATCGGGCCCCGTTGCAGCCAGGAAAACGTCGGCTCGAGGTGACAAGGCAAGCAACGGTCCTGCCGCCAGGGGCTGGGTGAGCTTTCTGCTGGCCAGGGCTCGGGACGTGGTGCTGTGCAGCAGCGTCAGGGTGTACGACTCATCGAGGGTCAGAAAGCCTTTGCGACGAGGTTCCGGGACAATACTGCGCACGTTGTCCGACAGTTCGAAGCTGCGAATCTCTTCGAGGCGTGGGCCAGCACCGGTTGCGAACCATTGCGTGATCCTCTGCCCGTTGTCGGCGATGAGCAGC
>JBCDDI010000630.1:0-2236 GCA_039180365.1 Pseudomonadota bacterium | reverse complement strand
TAGGTGTCCCCGTAGGCGGGTTCGATGAAAACCTCTTCGTTCCAGATCTTCTCGATTTCGCCGGTGATCCGGTCACCGTTTTTCATGATCACGTAGTCTTCTGCCCAGGCCTGCGCCGAGAGCGCAAACACCAGGGCGGCGGCCAGGTAGCCGATAGCCTTCATCAGCTGTTCCTCAGAGTTCCAGGTTCGAGTGCGCCAGCGCCGTCGTCCTGACGGCGCCGATCATCGCGGCGCATTCTAGCGCGGCTTGACCGGCTGAAGCAGGCGCTAGCTTCAGGCCTCCGAGGACCAAGGGGATTCCGGCGCCGGGACCGGGGAACTGACGGTGGAGAAGCCGCTCAGAGCGGGAGAGTGGCTAGTCCTCGTGCGGCGCCTCGTGAAGCCAGGCCGCGTGCCGAGGTGCGCGCCGCGTTTGGCTCCACTCTTCGAGCATGTCGTCGGCAACGGCCTGCAGGCGCTCAAGATCCTGAGCGCTGCCTTTGTTGCAGGCGAGTTCAAGACGATGCCCGTTAGGGTCGAAGAAATAGATCGAATCGAAGATGCCGTGATTAACCGGGCCAAGCACCTCAATGCCGGCCCCTTCGAGACGATCACGGGTGGCGATCAAGGTGGCATGGTCGGCTACTTCAAAGGCGATGTGCTGCACCCAGTCCGGCGTATTGCGATCCCGGTCCATAGGCTCGGCGTTCGGCAGCTCAAAGAAGGCGAGCACGTTCCCCTGCCCCGCATCGAGGAATACGTGCATGTAGGGATCTTCTTCGCCGGTCGAGGGTACCCGGTCCTCAGCGATGGCAAGTTTGAAGGCCATTCCCAGGTGGGTGCGGTAGAAGTCGACGGTTTCCTTGGCGTCACGGCAGCGGTAGGCGACGTGATGGATGCGCCGGAGCAGCGAAGGCTCTGCCGCATCTTTAGCGTCGTTTTTCGCGTCGTCCTTAGCGCCGTCCTTTGCACCACGCGGCAGCGAGGCGCTTTTCGGCGACCCGCTCACGCGGCACTCGAGGTGGGCGCGGGCGTCCCATCCGTGCCAAGGGCGCCACGACGCAGTTGATCCCGTTCCATCGATTCAAAGAGTGCCTGAAAGTTACCTTCGCCGAAACCTTCATCCCGCTTGCGCTCGATGAACTCAAAAAAGATCGGACCGACGAGCGTTTCCGAGAAAATCTGCAGCAGCAGGCGCACGTCGCCGCCTTCCGTGTTGCCGTCGAGCAGGATGCCCCGGGAGCGCAGGGCCGCAACATCCTGGCCATGGCCGGGCAGCCGCTCTTCGAGCATCTCGTAATAACTCGACGGAGGTGCGGTCATGAAGGGGACGCCCCGTGCTGCCAGGGCATCAATGGTGGCAGGCAGGTCCTCACAGGCGAACGCAATGTGTTGAATCCCTTCGCCGTTGTACTTGAGGAGAAACTCCTCAATCTGTCCGTCGGCGCCACCGCGGGCCTCCTCATTGAGGGGGATGCGTATCTTGCCGTCCGGCGCGGTCATGGCCCGGGAAACGAGACCCGTTTCGGCACCGCGAATATCGAAATGGCGGATTTCTTCAAAGTTGAAGTAACGCTCGTAGAAGCCGGCCCAGTAATCCATGCGACCGCGGTAGACGTTGTGGGTCAGGTGATCGATGACAGACAGGCCCACACCCTCAGGCCGCCGCTCAACGCCTTCGAGAAAGTTGAAGTCGATGTCGTAGATGCTGGCACCTTCGGCATAGCGGTCGATGAGGTAAAGCGGCGCACCGCCAATCCCGCGAATAGCGGGCAGACGCAGTTCCATGGGACCCGTGGCAATCTCGAGCGGCTGCGCCCCGAGCGTTAAGGCCCGATCATAGGCTGCATGGGCGTCCCGGACCCGGAACGCGAGACCGCAGGCAGACGGCCCATGCTCTTCGGCGTAGTAGGCCGCCAGGCTCTTCGGTTCATAGTTAACGACAAAGTTGATGTCGCCCTGACGCCAGAGATCAACGCGCTTCGATCGATGGACGGCCACCCGCCGGAAACCGAGGAGCTCAAAGACCGGTTCAAGCTCGCCCTGCTTGGGCGCTGAGAACTCGACAAACTCGAAGCCATCGAGGCCCATGGGATTGTCTTTCTGCTGCGTCGCCCCTGGCGACTGCTGACTGTGCTGATCCATGCCTACTTTCCTTTCCTGAACCTGGTACTGATCCTGAACGTATCCTTAGGGTCAGTTTAAGTCGCAGAAAGCGCAAATATTCTCTCAATCAGCTCATAATGGGCTTTTAT
>JBCDDI010000629.1:0-2237 GCA_039180365.1 Pseudomonadota bacterium | reverse complement strand
TTCAACCCATCCGCGTGTTTTTCCCGCTGGCGCAGCAGCCACCAGCAGAACCCGACAGGCGGCAGGGCAAGGAGCCAGAGCGGGCGCAGGAAATGGAATAGCTCAAACAGCTCCGGGCTCATGCGGAAGCGGCCCGGCGCTGTAGCAGCAAAGCGACGCTGCAGTAGAGGAGGGCAAGCAGCAGGGCGAAGGCAGCCGGCCAGGCCACAAGTGAGCGTCGCGGGCGCCAGGATTCCGTCCGCACCTCGGCAGCGGTTGCTGCATCGATGGCGCGATAAACGGCGCTCAGCGCGGCCTCATCGTCGGCTCTTTGAAAGGCACCCCCGGTGCGCTCCGCGATGGCCGCGAGGGTCGCAAAGTCGACGCGATCTTCGCCGTCGGCCCCTTCGTCGCCTATGCCGATCGTATGAATCTCCACGCCGCGCTGCGCGGCGATGTCTGCAGCGTTGATGGGCGTCATGCGGCTCGCGGTATCGTTGCCATCGGTGAGCAGGATGAGAATGCGCTCATCGACGGTGCTTGATTCAAAGGCATGGAGTGATAGACCAATTGCATCACCGAGCGCCGTCCTTGGCCCCGCCATGCCAACCTGCATGAGTTTGACCAGTGCATCGGCGGTTGCCAGATCCCGGGTAAACGGCAGCTGCAGATAGGCCCGATCGCCGAAAACGATGAGGCCGATTCGATCACTTTCCCGTTCTGCAACAAAGCGGCTCACGACGCGTTGCACGGCCTCGAAGCGGGCGGTCTTTGCTCCGTCTTCATCTGGAAAGTCCCGGGTGTCCATGGAACCGGAGAGATCCACCGCAAGCATGATGTCGCGAGCAGCCTCGGAGCGGACAATCGGCTCGCCAACCCAGCGGGGCTCCGCCAGTCCGACCACCAGGCAGGCCCAGATGGCGGCGAGTACCAGAGTCTGCAGGAAGCCGCGCTGCAAAACCGCAGAGCCCTGTCGCGGGTCGGCACCGGCCGCTTCAACGAGGGTCTGAAAGAAAGGCACCCGTAAAGCGCTCGCCGTCTTTCTGCGTGGGGGCGCGAGCCGCCAGATCAAGAGCGGTAGGGGCAGCGCAAGCAGTGCCCAGGGCTGCGCCAGCTCAAGCACGGTGACACCGGATCCAGCGGCGCACACCAGCTGCAAGCTCAGGGGCCGCCGCGGCCTCGGAGAGACTCGGGTCATAGGCGGCGGCCGCGATCTGCGCTGCTGTCTCCCGGACGAGCGGATCATCCCCCGAGGCGTCGATCAGAAAGTCACGCCAGGCAGCACCATAGAGACCAGCAACCTGCCCGCGCGGATAGGCAGCCAGCGCTGTTCGCTTGAGGAGGGTGACCAGCTCGGCCGCTGGCTGCGCGGACTCTGCCAGGATCTCCTCAACCCGCGCCAGAGCAACGCGGCGATAGCGGTTTTGTTGATAGCGACGACGCAGTGCCAGACCACACAACGCGAGCGCAGTTAAGAGCCAGCAGGCCAAGACCCACCAGCCGCCCGTAACCGGCAGCCAGGAGGCGGCTGGGGGCTCGACGATATCGTGGAGCAGCGCCAGGAGCTCGGGGAGGTTCAAGCCTTCGTAGTCATTCATCGTATGCGGCGCTCAGGTTCCGCGGCGGCGAGGAGAGACCGCAGCTGTTCGAGGGTGTCGGTGCCTGCGGAAAGGGGTAGCAGAGACAGGTTTATCCGCCGCTGCCAGGCCTCGATGCGGGTCAGGCGATCGGCAGCGACGGCGTTTACGGCGCGGAGCACGTCGGGATCGCCGAAGTTCACCAGGGCCTGGCGTGTGCCGTCGCCGAGCACGGCTTCCGGTTGATTCGGCAGAGCGCCCGCCGAAGGGTCAAAAACCAGACCGAGAATGAGGTCGTTGTGCGCAGCGATGCCGCCGAGGTGACGTTCCGTGTGTTCATCGATGCCGTCGAAGTCGGACAGGATAATGACCAGATGATCGTGGTGAGCAAGCCGACCCACCGCTTCGAGGATCCCGTTCAGGCTGCCGGCACCGGCGTTCACCGGCTTGTCTGCACGGAGCGAACGGTTGGCGTGGCTGATGGCGTCAAGGAGGGCGAAAACCGTCCGTTCACTGCGGCGGGGCGCGAATTCGACGCGATCTTCCTCCGTGAAGACGATGCCGCCGACGCGATCACCGGCATGCAGAATTCTGAAGGCGGCGAGGGCGGCAGCTTCTGCGGCGGTGACGGACTTCATGTTGAGAACGCTGCCGTAAAACATGCTCATGCGCTGGTCCACA
>JBCDDI010000628.1:0-2238 GCA_039180365.1 Pseudomonadota bacterium | reverse complement strand
GATGCGCAGCGACGATTCCGACAGCTGCTGAACGGGGCACTGTCCGCCGTCCCCGATTGTCCCGGCGCCGAGGATCTGAGACGCGCCGTCGATGCGCGCATCAGCAAGCTGGACCCGACCGGAAATCTGCTCCGTGCGCTCTGAATCCTTCGCGACATCGAGCAACGCGCTCCCGGAACAGCACCCCAGGGAAAATCGTCCGTCCCGCTCAGGCGTACGCGGCCTGCGGCGTTGGCTCTTCGAGCTCCGAGGACGCCTGCATCGTCAGATTGCAACGCCGGAGTTTCAGCGACGCGCGGCCGCCTGGCTGCCCGGCGCCTGGATTGCCAGGCGGGAGGCCCGCTACCTGTTCGATCTGACCGCTGGCTTCACCTACTCGCAGGTCCTTCTGGCTTGCGAAGAATTGCAGCTCCTGCAGCGCGTAGCGGAGGGCTCGGTGAGTCTGCGGACGCTGGCCCGGGACTGCGGCGTTGACGCCGCGCGCCTGGAGAGGCTCGTTGATGCGGCGGCCGCCCTGAAGCTGCTTATGGTGGAAGACCAGCAGGTTGGCCTTGGCCGTGCGGGTGCCGGCCTGCTTGGCAACGCCGGAGCCATGGCAATGATTCGTCATCACCCCCTGCTTTACGCCGACCTCGCCGATCCGGTGGCCTTGATCGGAAAAGAAGGCGGCGACGTACCCATCACGCAGCTGGGCCGCTTCTGGCCCTACTGCCGCGGGGCAGACGGTCTTGCGCCTTCCATAGGCGCACCTTCTATAGGCGCACCTTCTACAGGCGCACCTTTTATCGACGTAACAGAGGACGTCGCGGACGACCCCTTCGACTACAGCGCCCTCATGGCCAGCTCCCAGTCCTTCATTAACGAGCAGACCCTCAGCGCTTACGCCTTTGATCGACATCGGCAGGTGCTCGATCTCGGCGGTGGCACGGGCCGTTTCGGCCGTGCGCTACTTGAACGCTACCCGGAACTGAATGTCACCGTGCTGGATCTACCTACCGTGGTCGCCGAGGCCGCGCCCGCCGAGCGTTTGACCTTCGCGGGCGGTGATTTCCTGACCGGCCCCCTGCCGAAAGGCGCTGACCTCATCTCTCTCGTTCGTGTGCTGCACGACCATGATGACGGTGCCGTGCGCTCGATTCTGCGCAACGCCGAAGCGGCCCTGGCGCCCGGCGGCCGGGTACTCGTTGCCGAACCCATGCGCGGCAATGACGGGGTAGACGCCTACTTCGCCTGTTATTTCCTGGCCATGGGCCAAGGCCGACTGCGCAGCGCCGGAAACATTCGACAGCTTTTGAAAGACGCCGGTTTCCGCAGCGTGCGGGAACACAGGAGTCGGCTGCCGCTCCTGAGCCGGATCCTCGTGGCCGAGCGTTAGGTCAACGGTCGCTCTCTCTGCCCCCTCCCCTTACCCCTCCCCGAAGCGCCGCTCCAATAGGACGGCGCTCGAGATCTGTTAACTCGCAATGACACTTGTATGTGTCTAGTTATACTGACACTATAAGTGTCGCAAAGAACCTGTAGATGCATGACGCGATCAACGTCGGAAAAGACACGCAGACCGGACTCTGAGGGGTTGGAGCGATGAGCCTGCCACTTCGCGCAAAGGAGTCATCAGCAGCGGTGCCTGCCACAGAATGCACCGCCGTTGTCCTTGCTGCGCCGCTTGAACTGGGACTGCAGCGCCTCAGTCTGCATTCGCCGGGTCCAGAAGATGTCCTGGTAGACGTGCACTGGAGCGGCATCAGTACTGGCACAGAGAAACTCCTCTATCTGGGGGAGATGCCGCCCTTTCCCGGCCTCGGCTACCCCCTCGTGCCGGGCTACGAAGCCGTCGGAGAGGTCAGCTGGGCCGGGCCGGACGCTGAAGTGCCCGCCGGTACACGCGTATTTGTCCCGGGGGCGAACTGCTTCGATGCTGCCCGCGGCCTCTTTGGGGCCAGCGCTTCACAGCTGGTGGTGCCCGGTGAACGGGTGGTACCGGTATCTGCAGAACTCGGATCAAACGCGCTGCTGATTGCCCTGGCCGCCACCGCGGAACATGCCCTGTCGATCTGTCTCAGCCGCGGCACGCTCCCGGAACTGATTGTTGGTCACGGGACCGTTGGCCGCCTCCTTGCGCGTCTTTGTCTCGCCCACGGCGCGGCAAAACCACCCGTCGTCTGGGAAAAGAGCCCCGAGCGTCGCTCCGGCGCCGAAGGCTACGAAGTTGTGTCACCAGAAGACGATACGGGCACTTAT
>JBCDDI010000627.1:0-2241 GCA_039180365.1 Pseudomonadota bacterium | reverse complement strand
GGGACCATGCGGCGTTCCTGGAAACGCCTCGCCCCTACTTCCTGAAGCTCCTGGAAGGATTTCTGTTTCGGAACGACGACCTGTGAAGACCCGGGAAGGGTTCGCTGCCGGTCTGTTTTTCCTTCCTCAGCGGCGGACCCAGCGGCTGGTTGCTGCTACGTCCTCAACTTCCCGACCCTCCTCCTGCCAGCCTTTGAAGCCGGCTTCCAGATGAGCCACGTTCGTAAAACCCATGTCTTCGAGGGCAAGTACCGCCAGTACCGAGCGACCGCCGCCGGCGCAGAAAACAATGGTGCGGCGATGCTCCTGGAACCAGTCCCGGTAATAGGGGCTAGAGGGGTCGGCCCAGAATTCCAGCATGCCCCGGGGCACATGCCTCGCGCCGGGAATAGTGCCGAGGTCGACACGTTCCTGCAGTTCGCGGAGGTCCACAAGCAGAGGGTCTCCGTCGCTCTCGAGTTCACCGGCGAGGGCCTCCACCGAGAGGTTTTCGATGGCCGCCTTTTTGGCTTCCACGTCGGCAAAGATGTTCTTGATGGCCATAGCTGCGCCCCCGTCTCTTTCTATTGGTCTGGCTGCCGGCTCGATTGTAGATGAAGAGCGGCATCTATCGCGGCTGGTATGTGGTCGCCGGTCTCTTCTGTGTGCTGACCGTTTCATCGGGTTTCGGTTTCTACAACCTCTCCGTCTACATGAATGTGCTTGCGGCAGAGACCGGTTTTTCGGTGTCGGAGCTCTCCTTCGCCGTCAGCCTGTTCTTCATCATCGGCGGCGTCAGCGGCATGTGGGTGGCGGCCCTGCTGGAGCGCTTCGACGTGCGGCTGGTGATGCTGGCGGGTGCGCTGCTGGCGGGCGTAACGCTGGGTGCGTCCGGGCACGTCACCGCGCTCTGGCAGCTTTATGTGCTCTATCTGCTCTTTGGTATCGGCAACAGCGGCGTGTCCATCGTCACCAGCACCACTCTCGTGACCCGCTGGTTTCCTGGCAGGAACCGCAGCGTGGCGCTCTCTGTCGCCTCCACGGGCCTTTCCATGGGTGGCGTGCTGCTGACGCCGCTGTCGGCGCGGCTCTTTAACGACTTCGGTGTGCCTGCGGTCATGCCCTGGCTCGGTGCCGCCTTCTTTCTGCTTATGGTGCCGGTCATTCTTGCGGTGCTGAGGCCCCGGCCAACGTCGCAGGAGGGTACCGCGGACCCGGGAATCCTCAGCATTGGCTGGTCCTACGGGGATGCAATCCGGAGCCGATTCTTCCGGCTGCTGACCGCAGCCTACGTGCTCTGCATGGGTGCTCAGGTCGGCGGCATCGCGCACCTTTACAACCGGGCGGAAGGGGAAGTTGGCTATGCGGTAGCGGCCATGGCCGTTCAGGCGCTGACCATCATGAGCATTCTCTGCCGCCTGCTCGGCGGCGTGATCGTTACCCGGGTGCCGATCCGGGTCTTTACCCTTGGCAATCTTCTCGGGCAGGCGACGGGTCTGGCCCTGATTGCCGCCGCTGATACTGAGTCCATGATTCTCCTTGGGGCGGCGCTCTTTGGGGGTACCGTCGGCAATCTGCTTATGCTGCATCCGCTCTGGCTCGCCGAAGCCTTCGGGGTAAAGGACTATGCGCGCATCTTCTCTCTGTCTAACGCCCTGACCGTGCTGGGTGTCGCCGGTGGGCCAGTGGCCCTGGGTTTGCTTTATGATTATCTCGATTATCAGCTGGCGTATGGCGCTGCGGCGTCGGCCTCCCTGTTGGCGATGCTGGTGATGATCTCTGCCGGTCCAACGCCGGCAGAACACGGTCCGGTCCCGGCGAATGCGGATGACCCAGCCGGTCTCTGAAACACGGCCCGAGAGCACAATCCTGCCAATGCCCCAACCACTGCTTGCCATCGCACCTGCCTCGAAGCTGCCTTCCGGTCATGGCTTTGCGTGGGCACCGGTGGTGGCGCTGATACTGCTGCTGGTGATGCTGTGGCCGGCGCAGACCGTGCGTGCTGCACTGCCTGGGGAGCTGGTGGATGGCCAGCCGCTGCCGAGCCTGGCACCCATGCTCGAGCGCACCTCACCGGCGGTGGTGAACATCGCCACCTACAACACCTACGAAGTCCGCAATCCGCTGCTCGAGGATCCTTTCTTTCGTCGTTTCTTCAACATTCCGAATCAGCAGCGGCGCACCCGGAGCGCGGGCTCCGGGGTCATCGTTGATGCTGAAAATGGCTTCATTGTGACCAACAATCATGTCGTGCAGCGGGCC
>JBCDDI010000626.1:0-2249 GCA_039180365.1 Pseudomonadota bacterium | reverse complement strand
GGATCCCGATCGTTGTCGTCGACATGGCGGTGGTGACGACGGTGTCCGGTTACCCAGCTCAGGATGCTGTTCTGCACCGTAGCGGCGCCGAAGAGTGCGAAGAACAGGCGCAGCGACCAGTGGGCTTTGTAGGCGTTGTGGGCCCAGAGGCGGTGGTAACCGGCCGTAATAGAAAGCCCTGTGGCAACACAGAAGAGCACGAAGGCAATGATGGCCGACCACTCGAAGCCGACGGCGATCGCGTACCAGGGCACACCGATAGCGGCAATGAGGAAGGTGACGGCAAATACGGTCGCCTGCACCCAGAGGAACGGTGGCTTTTCTTCGCCTGGTACCTTGGTTTCGATGTTCGGGGCCGGTCCCGGCTGAGAAGGGTTCGTCACGTTACCTCACGGAGGATCTGGGGTTACCTGTCCGAATGCTACCACCGGAACATCGCATTTGTGTCAATTATAGGGACCGTTCGTCTCCTGGTCGGTCGCGATGGTCGGGTGCCATTCCCTCGGAGGTAATTGGTTCGCGCCCTGCGGCATGGGACGCTCTGGCCTCAGTTTTCTTCTGGAGCGCAGGCGATGAACGGCGGAATACGAAATCTCGGCTATCTGTTCGGGGCCGCAGGTCTCTCGTTGGCTCTGGCTGGCCTTGCCCTGGCCACCCAGGGGCCTCTGGAGCCAGGGCTGCAGACGGCGCTGCGCTGGACGGGACGCGTGGCCTTCTTTGTCTTCCTGATCCCCTGGCTCGCTGCGCCGCTTAGCGTGCTGGCGCCAGGGGCAGTGGCTGCCCGACTCCGTGCCTGGCGTCGGCGCGCGGGCATCTGCTTCGGCGCTATGCAGGTTGTGCACCTGGCGCTCATCGTCTGGCTCTTTCAGGTGGCGGCTGAAACACCGGCTGATGCAGGGACGCTCGTCGTCGGCGGCACCGGCCTGGCGCTGGCATTGGCGATGCTGTGGACGTCCTTCGACGGACCGCGCCGAGCGCTTGACCCCGTGAACTGGCAGCGCCTGCACAAGGCAGGCGTCACCCTGTTCAGCTTCATCTACTTCTTCGACTTCGTCGTGGTACCGATTCAGGAACAGAGCCTGCTGGCCTATCTGCCCTTCACTCTGTTGACGCTTGGAGCGCTGCTGTTGCGCACCCTGGCCTTCTTCCGGGAGCGCGAGCAGCTGCCTGCCTACCCCATGAGGTAGAGGTATTCCTCCTGAGCCACCTTGCCATCGCGTACCGTAAAGAGACCAACTTCCGCCATCTGGCTGCGTTCGCCGCCTTTGGGTGTGGTGTCGAGGATGAAGCGGACAATGTACTGATCTTCGCGATGCCCAACAAAGGGACCTTCGACCCTTACCCCGTGGACCTCATTGTTGTCGTACCACCACTGATGTTTGCCATGAATGGCATCAATGCCTTCCAGGCGCCCGGGCATTTCTTCAGTATCCTGGCCTTCGATGCTGACAACGTCATCGGCGTAGTAGTCGCGGACGAAGGCCGCTTCTCCGTCTCGGCCCTGGCCAACCAGTTCGACCATTTTCTGGCCGATTTCCATGGCGTTCATGGACGTCTCTCCCTGCAGTTGCTGGACGGGCGAGCATAGCAGCCACCTACTGACAGAGTGATGTCAGGAGCTTCCCGACTGAGACAGCAATAACCGTCAGGCGCCCAGGATGAGCCGGTTCTGTTCGCGCGCAAGCCAGCGCAGGGGCGTGGTGTTCAGGAATGCCGCTGTGCCTGTTTCCTCGGCAAGCGCATCACAGGCAGCCCGTGCGGCGCCGGTGGTGGCGGCATAGTGTCGTTGCGCCCGCTGCCCGACCCAGGCGTGATAGAGATTACAGGTCACCGGCAGAGTGCTGCCTGTCTCGTCTTCGACCTCCGCAGTGAGCCCTGGCTGGTCACCGGCCTCCGAGAGAGCCATCCCCGCTGACTCGTTCTGATGCTGCCGGGCCAGAGCCGCCCAGGCGCGCGCGTTCAACTCGAAGGCATCCGCATAGCGGTCGGCCAGGTGCGCAAGCACCGCTTTGAAGGTATCCGGCAGGGTGTCACCGCCGGGATAGGCAATCGGTCGGTCGTAAAATTCCGGCGCCTGCACCCCAGGCACCAGCATGTGTTCCATCCAGCGGAAAACGCGAGGGGCATGATTCTGCATGACCGAAAGGGGCACCGGATCGAGACCCATGTGCGCATGCAGGGCACCCATGAGCGAGTAGTCCGCATGGCTTGGATGGCCGCCGAGGAGATAGGGGTGCTCGGTGAAGTGG
>JBCDDI010000625.1:0-2258 GCA_039180365.1 Pseudomonadota bacterium | reverse complement strand
GTGGCGTCGCGCTGGCGCTTGGACCTCCAGCACCCTCCAACGCTAGCTGAACTCAGCCATTATTGCGACCCGATTGCGACCCGACATACCTCCGGTGCCGCGGGGTCTAACTGTTACGCCCGTGTTCCGATTGCTCAAGGGCCTGCAGCGCTTCCGGCGTGTTGACGTTAAAGAGACTGCCCGGATCGGCAACCTCAACTTCGGCAACCCGCTGCCCGGCGAGCCAGCCATGAACGCTGCGCGCCCCGGTCGCCAGATACGCCGGCAGCGATTGCGCCAGCTCTGTTCTGAACAGCATGAAGAGGTGCTGTGCCCGAGCGCCGTCGTGCGGGACAACCACATCTACGGTCTCGCGCAGGGCGGGCGTGAGTTGAGCAACCAGATCCTTTGCCAGCAGTGGCGCATCGCCCGGGCAGACGAAACACTGCTCGCCCCCGGCGGCGGCCGCCGCCGCAACTACCCCGGCGAGAGGCCCCTGATCTTCTACCAGATCTCTGAGCACCGGGCAGCCAAAGCGTTCGTAGCGGTCGATGTTTCGATTGGCGGAAATCAGCACTTCGTCTACCTGAGGCGTCAGACGCTCGAGCACGTGCTCAACCAGCGCTTTACCACGCAGTGTTTCCAGGGGCTTGTCGCGGCCGGCAAAGCGTCGGCCACCACCGCCACAGAGCACGATCGCAGAGATCAACTCAGACCCGTTCCACCGCCGGCGATTGCTCCGACCCGTGCCCCTCTGAGAAAAACCAGCCTTTGACGTCTGACAGGATGTTGTAGAGACAGGGCACCAGCACCAGAGTGATGACGGTCGAAAAGAGGATGCCAAAGGCAAGCGATACCGCCATAGGCACCACGAGCTGAGCCATCTCCGAAGTTTCCGTCGCGATGGGAATAAGGCCGAAGAAGGTGGTGAGAGAGGTCAGTAGAATTGCCCGAAAGCGCGCCCTGCCAGCTTCCACAGCGGCCGCCGCGGATGAAGCCCCCCGGGCAACCGCCTTGTTGACAAAATCAACCATGATGAGGCTGTCATTCACCACGACACCGGCAAGCGCAATGATGCCGATGATAGACAGTGAGCTCACGGCAATACCCAGGAGCATGTGTCCGAAAACCGCCCCAACAATACCGAAGGGAATGACGCTCATGATGATGAGCGGTTGCAGATAGGACTTCAGCGGAATCGCCATTAGAGCGTAGATACCGAAGAGGCCGGCCATGAAAGCAAAACCCATCTGCATGAGCGATGCCCGTTCTTCAAGTGAGCTGCCGGCGAGCTCGTAGCTCACGCCCGGGTAGCGGGCCAGGATCTCAGGGAGCGCGTTCTCCTCGATCAGACTGACAATTTCTGCAGGCTCGACCCGCGACAGATCGGCGTTGGCTGATACTGTCACGGCACGCTGGCCGTCGAGGCGGGAAATGGCGCTGTAACCCCGGGCGAGCTCATAGTCCGCCACCGACGTGAACGGCAGCTCCCGGCCATCAGGCAGACGGATCCACATACGCTCGAGGTTACCGATGGAAGATCGTTCGCTGCGCGGATAGCGGACCATGACCTTAACCTCAGAGTCACCGCGCTGAATGCGCTGCACTTCCGCGCCGTAAAACGCCTCGCGTACCTGACCGGCCAGGTCTGCCAGCGTAATTCCCAGTGCCTCAGCCTCAGGCCGGATAGACAGCTTCAGCTCTTCCGGGCCAGCAGTCGCGGAACTCTCAACTTCGTAAAGACCTTCGTAGGTTCGCAGCTGCGTCACAAGTTCTTCTGCAGCGGCTTCCACCAGTCGGTAATCGCTGCCTCTGAGCGCGAAGGACACCGGCGGGCCACCGCCCATATTCATTCCGGAGCTGTAGCGCAGCTCCTTCGTACCGGCAATTTCACCCACTTTCTCCCGCCAGCGCAGCTCGACTTCCTTCGCGTTGGACGGCCGTGCGTCATCCTTCGCAAGCTCCACCTGCAAGAAGCCGCTGGAACCGTCATTGATGTAGGCAAAAAGATGCTGCACGACGTCAATATCGGTCTCGTACTCGACGCGCATCTCCGCATTGATCTGACGGAGCGCGTCGTCCATCTCCGAGACAATTTCAGCGATCAGCGTTTCCGGGGCACCCTCCTGCAGCTCTATGCTGGCCTGCACGTAAGGCTGATCCATCTCCGGGAAAAACACCCTTCGAGCGAAGCCGCCTTCGAAGAGACCATAGGTAACGATTAAGAGGCCGATAAAAAAAGCCAGCGTCGAGTAGCGGTGGGCAATCAATCGTTTGAG
>JBCDDI010000624.1:0-2262 GCA_039180365.1 Pseudomonadota bacterium | reverse complement strand
GTTCGGGCGTTCGCGCAGATCGCCGCCCATCGGCACCCCTTTCTCATAGCCGGCGATGGCCGGTGCGCGGCTGCCGGCGTCCGCTTCCGTGAACTCCCAGCCGCCAAAGAATCGCACGCGCAGCCGTGAGCCGGTGGTCGCATAAACCTCCTTCCGTTCCATGGCATCGAAGATGGCTTCCCGAGTGTTCTCTTTTGCCCAGACCGCGGCAAGTCCCGCGGCGACCTGCTCCCAGCCGTAGATACAGTTACCTTCGAAGCAGCCCACGGGATGCTCCATCCGTTCCGGCCCCGGCTCTGTGCCCGAGTGTTTGCCGAAGAAGTTGTCTTCCTGGGCCGTCGCGAGGGCAGTGTGGCTGTCTGTGGAGCCGACGAGACCGAACTTATAGGGATTCACCCCGGTCCGTTTCTCGATGATCAGTCCACGTTTCAGTGCAGACCTGGCGTATTCGCCGGCGAGCATGTCGTCTTCCTTCAGCGCCGAGAGGCTCAGATTGCCGACGTCCCAGGTTTCATAGTCGGCGAACTCGTCATTCGGGGAGAGAAAGGGATGGGTTTCGCCATCGCCTTTGATCTGCGTGATCTCATAGAGCGGTTCCCAGCGGATGCGATTCTCGGCGTACTCGCGATTCACGCGTTTGCCCTGATAGCTTTCCGTGAGTGGAAACATGATGCCGTTTGACAGGTTGCCGTTGTGCGCGAGGGCGAGCACGTCACCGCCGGTCTTATCCTCGTAGGCGGCCATCCACTTCCACAGGTCGCGGGGATCCGGGCTGCCGTAGGGTTCGGTCATGGTAAAGGGTTCAACCTCATCCGCGCGGTCCATACCGTCCCGGAACACGACAACCCGGTGCATGTTGTTGCCCGCTACGAGACTGGTCCATTCGTAGCCGATGAAGGCCGTAAAGGTGCCAGGGTCGTTGGCATCTTCCGCCGCCTTCATGATTAGCTCCCAGGTGTCCCGGTAAGGCTTGGTACCCGGCAGGATCTGCAGTTCCGGATCGAGCTCATTCGCGGCGAACTTCTCGATGATGTAGAGCGCAGCGTCCACGCCTTCGCGCCCGCCGGCGCGGATAGCCTTGGACAACCTCGCGCCTGTGGCCGAGCGGGTGATGTCCGGGTCAGCCTCATAGAGCAGGGTGAAGAGGCCCATATTGTCTGAGTGATCGGCCACCACCAGCCAGTCGAGGGGGCGCGACAACCTCGCGGGAATGCCAGTGGAGCTGTTGATCTGATTGCCTTTGGCGAAGTGATAAGCCTCATCGGGGCCGAGGCGGGCGCCGAAGGCGCCGGCGTCCATGGACAGCTCCGTGTGCAGGTGTGAATCTCCCCAGAGCAGCTCATTCGGGAAATGTCGATCCGCGTAGGGCGAGAAGCGGTTCTCCTGGAATGCACTCTCCAGGCCTTCCGCTGTCGGTGCCGGTTCGGCGGCGAAAGATGGAGTTGAGGTCAGTCCGTAACAAAGCAGCAGACCTGCGGTGAACAGAACGATTCTCGACATTCCCTTTCCCCTGGTGAGTCGCTTTGTCGATAAGAGCACAGTGTCCACACGGCCGCCAGTGCTAAGTGTCTTGAGCCGTCGGAAGCCTTGCTGCATTGTGTATTGATGTGTCGTCCGGGCGAGAGGAGCAGAACAGCATCATGAGCACCGTGCAGAAAGATCTGGCAGGCGTTGAGGCCGCCGCCGAGGACATCCCCCTGGAGTCCCTTGATGTGAGTCAGGCTCACCTCTACCAGAATGACAGCTGGCGCCCATACTTCGCGCGCCTGCGCCGCGAGGCCCCCGTGCACTACCTGGCCGACAGCGCTAACGGCGCCTTCTGGTCCGTCACCAGCTGGCCGCTGATCAAAGAGGTGGATACCAGTCACAACGTGCTGTCCTCGGCGAACGGCATTTCCATCGTTGAACCACCGCCGGATAGCGAAGGGGCGCAGCGCGAGGCGCAGATGAACTCCTTCATCTCCATGGATCCGCCCGACCACGGTGCTCAGCGCAATACCGTGCAGCCAGCCGTGGCGCCGCGGAACCTCGCCCAGCTTGAGCCACTGATCCGCGAGCGGGCCGCCGACATCCTCGACAACCTGCCGGTGGGCGAGACCTTCGACTGGGTTGATCGGGTGTCCGTGGAACTCACGGCACGGATGCTGGCAACGCTCTTCGATTTTCCCTACGAGGACCGTCGCAAGCTCATTTACTGGTCCGATACGATCACCAATGTGCCGCAGGTAACCGGCGATGACTCCATCGATATGGAACAGCGCC
>JBCDDI010000623.1:0-2284 GCA_039180365.1 Pseudomonadota bacterium | reverse complement strand
GGCCGGAAGTGCAGAAGCTCAACGTGGGTGCCCTCGGTAATCGGGTCAGGCAGCTCCACGTGCATATCGTCGGGCGGCACGCCGGGGATCCGGCCTGGCCGGATCCCGTGTGGGGTTTCGGGAGCGCCGAGCCCTATGGGCCCGGCCAGGCAGAGCCGCTGTGCGAAGCGCTGCGAAGGGCTTTCGCGGAGACGCGGCTCTAAGGTCGACCTTTAGGACCTACCTTTAGGACCTACCTTTAGGACCTACCTTTCAGACCTATCTTTAAGATCTACAGAAGGTCTGAAGCGACGGTGAGTTCGGATCAGATCCGCTCGAGGATCGTCGCTGTACCCATACCACCACCGGTGCACATGGCAACCAGCGCCGTTTCCTTATCCTCCCGCTCAAGTTGATCAACGGCGGTGCCGATGAGCATCCCACCTGTGGCGCCGATGGGATGACCGAGCGCGATGGCACCGCCATCGATGTTGACCACGCTATGGTCAACACCCATATCTTTCATGAACTTCAGCACCACCGAGGCGAAGGCTTCATTGATTTCCCAGAGGTCGATGTCGTTTTTCGACATACCCGCCTTGGCAAGGCAGCGCTCGGCGGCCGGTGCCGGCGCCGTCAGCATGATGAGCGGCTCCGTGCCGGCCGTTGCCGTCATGCGGATCCGAGCTCGCGGGGTAAGGCCATGGGCTTTCGCGTAGTCCGGGCTGACCACCAGCACGGCGCTGGCACCGTCAACAACGCCGGAAGAGTTCCCCGCATGGTGCACGTGTACGAGTTCATCAACCTCCGGGTACTTGGCCTTGGCCATCTCGTCAAAAGGCGCCGGGAAGCCGGGCACCTGGGCTGCACCCATCGCTTCAAAGGAAGGCTTGAGACCTTCCAGGCTTTCGACCGTGGTGCCCGGCCGCGGGTGTTCGTCCCGATCGAGGGCCAGCTCGCCGTTCTCGTGATACATGGGGATCAGCGCGTTATTAAAGCGGCCTTCCTCGATGGAACGCGCCGCCCGGGTCTGAGACTCCACCGCATAGCCGTCGACGTCTGCGCGGCTGAAGCCTTCGATGGTGGCGATCAGATCCGCTGAGATGCCCTGGGGCACCTGCGGATGCAGCGCGGCCAGATGCTCATTGTTGGCATGAAAGCCATCGGCGTGAATGGGCGAATAGCGGGACATGAATTCCACACCGCCACCGATCACGGCTTCCTGCTGACCGGACATCACGCCCATGGCGGCAAAGCTCACGGCCTGCTGGCCGCTGCCGCAGAAGCGGTGCAAGGTCACGCCGGTGGTCGTCAGGGGCCAGCCGGCATCGAGCACCGACATGCGGGCAATGTCGTGCGCGTGGTCGCCGCTGCCGGAACCGCAGCCGGCCACAACGTCTTCAATGTCCGCGGGGTCGAAACCGACTTTGTCTTTCAGGCCATTCAGCACCTGCGCCATACAGCGCTGCGGGTGCATCTCGGACAGCGCACCAACGCCGGGCTTGCCGCGGCCTCTCGGTGAACGAACAGCATCGATGATCCAGGCTTCTCTCATGGTCTCTCCCTGTAAAGGCTCATTATGGGCTTGTTAAAGGCTCGCTGGTTGCAGGCCGAAAACGGTCGATTCTACTCCGCCGGCCGCGGGATGTCGTTTACGTGTACGGGCACGTCGTAACCGCGCTGTACGGCCGGCCGGTCAGCGATCGCCAGATACCAGCGCTTGAGGTTCGGGTAGTCGGCCCAGTCAATCGGGTGCCATTCATAGCGGGAGATCCAGGGCCAGGTCGCCATGTCAGCGATCGAGTAGCTGCCGGCGAGATACTCGCGTCCTTCCAGGCGCCGATCGAGAACCCCGTAGAGGCGCCTGGCCTCGGCGCCGTAGCGCTCTTCCGCGTATGGCGCTTTGCCGGGATTAAAGCGGCTGAAATGGTGTACCTGGCCGAGCATGGGTCCAACGCCGCCCATCTGCAGCATGAGCCACTCAAGGGTCTGCCAGCGATCTTCGCCCTGGAAAGCGCCGTGTTTGTCCGCGAGGTAAAGCAGGATTGCTCCGGACTCCATGAGCGATACGCCAGTCTCACGGTCAACGATGGCGGGAATCTTGCCGTTCGGCGACAGCTCGAGGAACTGAGGCCGATGCTGCTCGCCTTCGCCGATGTTAACCGCGTGGACCTGGTAGCTGGCCCCGAACTCTTCGAGGGCGATGGAGACTTTTCGAGCGTTCGGCGTGGGCCAGCTGTAGAGGTCGATCATCGAGGACTCCTCACCGCTCAGGCAGCCCGGGCGACCCAGGACTTGCCGGCCG
>JBCDDI010000622.1:0-2287 GCA_039180365.1 Pseudomonadota bacterium | reverse complement strand
TTAGACAATTTTTTCGGCCCCATAAAAAGACTGGCGCGGGTCGGTGGGGTGAGCCCCGGGGTTTTGCTCCCTTCTCGCCGCTGGGCCGCGATATGGTCGCGGGGCTGCCCCTGGGGCCGCCCCGCCACCCCGAGCACCTGAAAGCCGGTGCTCATCTGTTGGCGCTCTCCCCACTCATGGCCTCAGTGGTCTTCCTGGCCGACGATCTTGATGCCCGAGTGGGAGATGTCGTGGCGACGGTTGATGGTGATGAGAATCGACGTCAGCGCTTCCGCGGCGGCTGAGTTCTCGATGGGACCGGCGTGGTAGCCCGTCATACCGGCTTCTTCCGTCAGCTCGATGACCTTGTCGCGGGCGACTTTCTTGTTGCCTGCCACGAGCACGTCGCACTCAATCTCGACGTCTTCCTGGAGCAGGTGGGCGGCAATGTTCTGATAGGCGGTGACAACCATGACGTCTTCGCCGAGGAAATCCTGAGCCCGTTTGCCGGCGCTGCCTTCGCTCGGCAGCTGCACCGTGCCGACCTTCGGGGGTACCAGAGGTACGGTCACGTCGATGAGGATTTTGCCGGTTAGTCCGTCGCGGACGGTCTCGAGCGTGGAGAGCTGATGCTCGGCGGGCACCGTGAGCACCACGATGTCTCCAGCTTTTGCGGCATCGCTGTTTTCCATGGCGTCCGCTGGCGTGTCAGGGCTGATTTTAGCCAGCTCCGCCACGGCATTCTGCGCCTTCTCCAGGGTCCGGGAGCCGATAATGATTTTGTGTCCGGCCTTCGACCAGCGTATGGCGAGCCCCGTACCGAGATCGCCGGTACCGCCGAGTATGGCGATGGTTTCCTTGGCGCCTTCCGTCATGTTCCTCTCACTAGCGTGTAAAAAGCGGGCGATTATGCCGTCAACTGACTTCCAAGTGCCAGACCCGTACCATGGCCCCGTTACACGGACACTTTGGGCTGAGAGAGAGGAGCTGAGACTGTGAGCGAAGGAATGAAAATAGGCACCATGCTCGGTGCTGATGGCACTGGTATGTCCCTGGATGAGGTCATTGGACTGGCCAAGGCGGCGGAAGAGGCTGGTCTGGACAGCGTCTGGATGGCAAACATCTTCAGCTACGACGCAATCTCGACGCTTGCCCTCATTGGCCGCGAAACGAGCCGCATCGAGCTCGGCACGGCGGTCACCCCCACCTATCCCCGGCATCCGACGGCTATTGCCCAGCAGGCCCTCACCACAGCCGCGGCTTCAAACGGCCGCTTTACCCTGGGTATCGGGCTCTCCCACAAGCTGGTGATCGAAGACATGCTCGGCATGAGCTACGACAAGCCGGCGAAACACATGCGCGAGTATCTGGAGATCCTCATGCCGCTCGTGCGGGGTGAAGCGGCTAACTTCCAGGGCGAGCAATACAAGGTGCAGGGCGTGGCGCTGGACATCCCAGGCAGCACGCCCATGCCCGTGGTTGTGGCAGCTCTGGGGCCCCTGATGCTGAAAATTGCCGGGGAACTCGCGGACGGCACAAACACCTGGATGGTTGGCCCGAACACCATGGAAAGCCACATCATCGCCAAGCTGTCCACCGGTGCGGCGAGTGCGGGTAAACCCCAGCCACGGGTCGTCGGCGGCTTCCCGATTGTGCTCACCACCAAGATCGATGAGGCCAAAGCACAGATCAACGAACAGCTCGCCATTTACGGGCAGTTGCCTTCCTATCGGGCCATGCTCGACAAGGAAGGTGCAGCAGGTCCTGCGGATATCGCCATCATCGGTGACGAAAACGCCCTCCGCGGGGAAATCCAGCGTCTCGAAAACATCGGGGTCACAGACTTCAACGCGGCTGTCGTAGACGTTGAACCCGGTGCGCGGGAGCGGACCATGGAGTTCCTGGCGAGCCTTAAGGGCTGAGCAGTTGCTCCGATGAACGAGGCGTGGGTCGGCTGATCTCGGCTTTCGGTCGGCCCCGCTCAGCTGCCAGTGTCCAATCAGTTTCTCTGAGCCTTCTTACCGATCAGCGGAGGATGCGTTCAGTTATTGAAGACGCGATCCCGGGAGCCGGTACTGGCTTTCCGGGCACGCTTGGCTCGACCGCTCCGCGCTCGAGCCGACATCCTGTCCGCTCTAGTCGGCGCATCCATGCGCCTCTACGGCCCTGAAAGCCACACGGGCTTCCCGGGGCTGCTGTTCCAGGGTTCTGGGCATACCTGAACGCGCGGTTCGTTGTGTAGTCAGGCGCATTTCCGCGCCTCTAACGAACCAAAACCGCTGCGGGACTGCCCGAGCTTCTCTTCCTG
>JBCDDI010000621.1:0-2291 GCA_039180365.1 Pseudomonadota bacterium | reverse complement strand
CTGGATGCCACCTGTATAGCGGGGCAGTCCGGTCTTTTTGCTGATAGTTGTTGCTGAGGCAGCGCAAAGGCCAGCAGGTAGTCGCCTTCACCGCCGATACCGCCACGGGAGTCTCCACCGGCTGCAACGACGATAAACTGCCGCGGCCCTTCTGCGGTCTCCACCGTGTAGCTCATCGGGGTGGCGTTGGCGGGGAAAGGCAGCGGGTGTTCCCAGAGCTCCTCGCCCGTGTTTACATCGTAGGCGCGAAAGCGTTTTTCGGCGGCAGCGCCAAGGAAGATCAACCCGCTTTCGGTCAGCAGCGGCCCGCCCATGCCCGGCATACCCATAGGCAGGGGAACCATGGTGATGTCCCTGGTTGTGCCATGTTTACGGCGCCAGGTCTGCTGCTGCGCGTTGATGTCGATGACCATGAGCTCTGCCATGGGTGCCCCGGAGCAGGGTATGCCGAGCACCGGGTCGAGATAGGCATGGCGACTCATTAGGTGATCCGCGCCGCGCTGGGTCGCGAGCTCCGCGCTCGGGGGCAGGTCGTAGCGGGCATCGAAGGCGGCTCGCGCCGCACGCCGGGCGTCCGGAGTCGCGTCCGGGTTTTCCATGACAGACAACAGATCCGAAGCTTCTTCTCGAGCGATGAGCTTGGTCCGGAAAGGTACGCTGTTGGTGTTCACCACCATGAGACCGCGCGCTTCATCCACCGCGACACCACCCCAGTTGATGGCGCCCATGTTGCTCGGCAATCCAATGGTCCATTGCTCGGTGATGGGGGTGAACACGGGTCCCGAGACGCTCTCCGCGTCCATGTCGTCACACCAGCCGAAGAGCGACTCTCCCGGCTCGTAGCTGCGCGAGGTCTGGAAGGCCGGCGGTGGAAACGGCTGGACCTCTGACAGGCGATCAGCGAGCGGGCCTTCCACCGGCACGGACTGGTAGCTGACATCCACGATCGGCTCTCCGGTCCGGCGGTCGAGCACAAACACATGCCCCATCTTGGTGGCCTGGATCAGTGCTGGCACCGGCGCGCCGTTGATCTCCAGGTCCGCGAGGACCGGCTGCGTTGGCACATCGAAGTCCCAGAAGTCTTTGATTACCGTGTTGAAATGCCAGAGCACTTCGCCGGTAGAAGCACGGAGTGCCACGACCGCTGAGCCGTAGTGGGCCATGTTGAGCCCAGGCGGGCGGTCATAATCGGGGGCCGGATTACCGGTCGGCAGAAAAACCATGTCGCGATCGGCGTCCACCACCATCGGTGCCCAGACGTTGGGCGTACCAAGGGCGTAGCCGGCGCTGCTCACAGGCTGGGTGTCATGGTTGTAGTCGGGCGGTGCAAGATCGAAGGCCCAGGCCAGCTCGCCGCTCACCGCATGAAAAGCGCGCACCACGCCGCTGGGTGCTGTTACCCGGCCGCCGTCGCTGACTGCTGAGCCGACGATCACCAGCTCCCCAGCCATGACGGGCGGTGAAGTCACCTGATACTCGCCGGCCCAGTTGATGGTCCCTACATCGCGATCCAGCGCTACCTCACCGTTCTCCCCGAAGCTGCGGCAGGGCGTGCCATCAAAGGTATTGATCGCCAGCAGGCGGGCGTCATTGGTGGCCATAAACACCCGGGCGGGGCACTCAGAATCGTCCGTGCGTGCGGGGGTCACACTCCGGCAGTTGAACTCATTGGCGGGTCGGAGATTTCGGTCCACCTGGGCATCGAAGACCCAGAGCTCCGCGCCGGTCAGCGGATCGAGGGCGACAACCTCGTTGAACGGTGTGCAGAGCAGCAGGCGACCTTCCGCAAGCACCGGCGTGTTCTGAAACACCGCCGCCACCTCACCGGTGCGGTAGGTCCAGGCCAGCTTCAGCCCATTCACATTGCTGCCGTCGATCTGCTCTAGGGCTGCGAACTTGCTGCCGTTCGGACCGCCGTAGGCCGACCACTCCGACGTCGCTCGAGCTTCGCCCACAGTAATTGCGTGATAAGCATTGAAATCGGGACCGCAGCCGGCGAGCAGACAACAGGCGAAAAACACGAACCCCGGTCTTACAGCAATGGTTATCGTCACCCAGTGAACCCCTTAATTCCTTTCACATGCTGGTGGCCGATGCGGTTGCCGTGCGCCAAGGGCGCGGGCGGTGCAGGACACCGTCACCGGTTAGGAGCGGCAAGTTCTATGCCACGGAATTTGAGTCTAACTATCAATAAGTTACGCAGGGTGACTGAATCAGATTTGGATAAAAGGCCAATGATTGGCGAAAACCACTTATCGCAGCCTGGCTACAAGACGCAGGGGGCTGGCCTT
>JBCDDI010000620.1:0-2298 GCA_039180365.1 Pseudomonadota bacterium | reverse complement strand
GTGAAAGATGCCGACCTCATTCAGCAACCTCATGAACGCTCTGGCGCCAGGGGTCATGGCGGCTGGCTCCCAGAGCAGCGTCGCACCGAAGAAAACGCCGCCCTCTGCCAGCGAGGCGTGCACGTTTTCAAGCAACCGTCGGTGATCGGCGATGTCCCCGGGGATGCAATGCAGCACATAGTTCATGCCCACGGAGTGGAACCCATTCAGCGCTTCCGGCAACGGTTCGAGGATGTTCCACTGCACGGCCGCTGGTTTATAGCGGCGGAGCCGCTTTGCCGCTTTGCCCAGGCTGCGCTGATTCAGATCCACAAGCGCCAGTCGTTTCGCAGTATCGCGGCAGAGGGTGCGCTCCAGCAGATAGCCGCTGCCGACGCCGAGCTCCAGGTGGTGGCTGGAAAGGTTGTCCGCGTAGCCGTCGAGGAGATAGCGGGTAGGGCAGCGCCACAGCTGATCGGTGACGAAGTGGTAGAGGCCCAGATCGTAAATGCCGTGATTGATCGCTGAGAAGAATCGTTGGCCTGCAGTTCCGCTGATGTCGTTCATGCACTGCTCCTCGCCAACAGATCGTCGAGGCAGCTTTCGAGAGTTTCGAAGCGAAAGCGGTAGCCGTGATCAAGGGTCCGGGCGGGGCGGATGCGCTGACCGAGGAGCAGAATTGTTGAGCGATCCCTGCCGACGACCGTTTTGATGAGCCAACCGGGCAACTGCCCAAGCACGGGCTTGCCGAGTCGCTCCGCCAGCAGCCTCGTAAAAGTGCCGTTGGAGACGATGCCGGGTGAAACCACGTTGAAGATGCCGCAGAACTTCCGGTCATCCAACGCCCGCAGGAAGATGCCGACCACGTCATCGATGTGCACCCACGGAAAGGGCTGTACACCGGAACCCATGCGCAGGCACAGGCCCTTTTTAAATGTGCCGAGCAGCATCGGAAAAATTCCACGCGCTCCGGCCCGCTTTTTCCGGGCGTCTGCGAGCACGATACCGAGACGCAGTTTCACATGCCTGACCCGAGAGCCGTCCAGCCGATCCGCCGCCGCCTCCCACTGACTGACCAGGCTGGCTGGATAGTCGATGCCGATTGGTGCCGAGTACTCATTGAGATCGAAATACTGCTCCGGTGACCGGAAGGCCTGAGAGCCGTAGAAGCATTTACCTGCGGTGGATATGAATACCTCGGGAGGCTCGGTTGCGGCATTGATGGCGTCTACCAGAGTTGATGTGGTTTCGACCCGGGAGCGCAGGACCTCATCGCGATAGCGCGCGGTCCAGGGCCGGCGCATATCGAGAATGTGTTTACCGGCGAGATTGATCACGGCCTGGCAGGGGGGCAATCCGTTCTGGCGGACGTCTTCCCAGGTCAGCCGCCCTTCGCCAGGGAAGCGGGACACGATCGTCACACGATGGCCAGCCGCCTGTAACTCTCTGGTCAGGGCACGGCCGATGAAACCGCTGCCGCCGCCGATAAGGATGTGTTTCTGGTCTGTCATTGGGCACCTCTTGTCTAATCGATTGAAGTGGTGCCGACCTTAGGCAGTTGCTCGAACCAGGGCGTCCTGATTCCTCAGAAAGCAGCGGATTCTGAATAAGTTCAGATATTACAGTGGGTTAGAGACTTCCAGGATGATCATCGAAGACTGCGGGAACGATCACTCTTTCGCGTCGGCGCCGCGATAGGCGCCAGGAGACCGCCCAGTGATCTCTTTGAACGCGGCATAAAAGTTGGACTGCGAACGGAAGCCCACTTCCATGCCGATCGACAATACGGAGGCTGTCGGCTCTGCCTTGAGAAGCCGCTGCGCTTCCCGGACTCGGTGTTCTCTGACGAAGCGCGAGAAGCTCACTCCGTACTCGCTGTTGATGAGTTCCGAGAGCTGGTGTGTCCCAAGCTCGAGGGTGCCAGCGAGCGAGCCGAGATTAAGCGACTCCTGCTGAAACAGTTTTTCTTCTTCCATCAGCCGCTCGAGCTGCCGTTTCGTTGCGGTCACGTCTATGTCGTTAAGCGTCGACTTCGCGTAGCTCAGTCGAGCCGCCTCGGCAAAATCGGTGAGCAGTTCCGGATAGCTCACCAGGGCACCGATGACCAGCACGAAAGCCATCCCGATACTCAACGCGTAGAAGCGATAGAAGTAGCCAGGGTCCAGGAATGGCAGGGAAAATCCGAGAACAAGCACTCCTACCGCGATCAGCGAAAAGAGAACAAGGAAGAAGAGCTCGAAGGCGGACCGTCGTCGCGCGCTGCGCAGGCTGTAAATAAGCTGCGTCAGCCACAGGCTGTAGCCCGTGCCAAAGCAGAAT
>JBCDDI010000619.1:0-2302 GCA_039180365.1 Pseudomonadota bacterium | reverse complement strand
TACGGCAGAAGCCCACGACTGGCTGACGCTGACCGGTGGCTCCATCGGCTACGGGCTGCCACAGGCGATCGGCGCGGCGGTTGCCTGTCCGGAGCGGAAAGTTGTCTGCCTCCACGGTGACGGCGGCGCCATGTATACGATCCAGTCGCTCTGGACCATGGCCCGGGAAAACCTCGATGTCTGCATCGTCGTCTTTGCTAATCGCAAGTATCAGATTCTGCAGATTGAATTGGCCCGGGTCGGCGCCCAGACCATGAACAAGAAGACCCTCGACATGCTTGACCTGTCGAATCCGGACCTCGACTTTGTGAAGCTTTCCGAGGGTATGGGGGTGCCGGCCGCGCAGGTCACCACCGCGGACGACTTCAACGAGACCCTGGCGCGCTTTATGAGCGAGCGCGGACCGCGCCTCATCGAAGCCGTCCTGCCGTAGAAGGCTGCGACCGCCCGGTTGCTCAGGCTCGGGCCAGCGTAATTCCGCCGTCCACGGCCAGCCATTGGCCGGTGATCATCCGTGCCGCGTCAGACGCATAGAAGGCGGCGAGTTCGCCGATGTCCTGTGGTGTCTGCTCAGCGCCGAGCGGCGTAATCTCTGCGACGATGTTCTCGAAGATCTGCCGCTGCGGTACGTTTGAGAGTTCCGGCTGACTTGCCTGCATGCCGGCGGTCAGCAGCTCCCAGGCCCGGGTCCAGAGCAGCCCCGGGCAGATGCAGTTTACGCGGATGCGCCGCGGCGCCAGTTGCAGGGCCAGGGACTTTGTCAGATGCACCACGCCGGCTTTCGCTGCGCCATAGGCCATGAGGTCCGGGGAACCGGCGAGGGCAGCGATGGAGGCGATGTTGACGATGCTGCCGCCGTCACTCAGGCGTGGAATCGCCGCGTTGGCAGAGGCGAAGGCTGTGCGCAGGTTGTACCGCAGCTGCTCGTCCCACTCGCTATCGCTCATTCCGGTGTCTTCGCTGCCGCCGCTTAAGGACTCCGGCGCGAGATCGAGGCCGCCGATGCCGGCGTTGTTGACGAGTACATCCAGGCCACCGAGATCTTTCACAAGCTGGTCAAAGCAGACGCTCATGGCGTCCTGACTTGACGCATCGGCGGCGTAGCCGACGGCCTCCGTTGGCAGTGTGGCGGCGGCTTCGGCGGCCATGGCCTCGTCCAGATCGGTGATGGCGACTTTCGCGCCTCGTGCGGCAAAAACCTCAGCGATGCCAAAGCCGATACCGCGGCCGGCACCGGTGATCAGTACAACCTTACCTTTCAGGCTCATCGTTCCCCCTCTGTTTCAGTCTGTTCCCCAAGCCTGGCACGGTGGCACAAAGCGCTCCGGGAGTCATTGGCCACCTGTCGCCTCTCCAGCGCTATCCGCCGGGGCCGGGCCGGGCGGCCAGCTTGACTTGATCTCTTCGAGTCGGGAGATTGGAGCCTTGCGGAAAGATCGTGGCTCGGGAGGGGATGAGAAATGGCAGAAGCGACAGAAACGGCGGCAGCCGGCAAGGCCCTGGAACGAATCCTTGAGCGCATCAGCGAACTTGGCTTAAACGATCACCTTGTTGAGCTGGAAACCCAGGGTTACACGGTGCTCAAGGGAGTCCTTGACGCCGCCACCGTGGAGCGAGCCACGACGGCCATTCTCTCGCGGGTCGAGGAAGACACGGGGGGCCGCATCGATCCGCAGACGGCGACCGCCGAAGACTACGAAGGGATGACCTATCTCCCTTACATGCTCTATGACGACGAAGTCTTTGAAGCCGTCCTCCTGGAGGAGAAACCCCTCGCCCTGATCACCTATCTGCTCGGCGAAAGCTGCATCCTTTCGAGTCTTGGCTGCCATTTCAAAGGCCCGGGTGGTTTTCCCCTGCCGCTGCATTCGGATAACGGTAATGGCATGCCAGCGCCCTTTCCCAGCTATTCACAAACGGCCAATGTGAACTACGCGCTCACGCCTTACAGCAGAGAAGCCGGCGCCCTGGCGATCGTCCCAGGGAGCCACAAACTGGCAAGGCAGCCGCGCCCGGAAGAGATGGTGCTCGGCGGCGACGCCACGAATCCAAAAGCCTTATCCATGGACCTCATGCCTGGAGATGCCGTGGTCTGGCACGGCAATACCTGGCATGGATCCTTTGCCAGACAGATTCCCGGCGTGCGTATGAACCTTGCCGTCTACTTCTGCCGCCAGTACGTGCAGAGCCAGGAGCAGCACAAGGGATGTGTGCCGGAGAGCGTGCTGGTCCGCCATGCCAACAACGAGCGCTTTCAGGTGCTTGTGCATCAGAAGCAGCCTTACGGGTGGCTTCAGGATGG
>JBCDDI010000618.1:0-2308 GCA_039180365.1 Pseudomonadota bacterium | reverse complement strand
CTTTCATCTCCCCTGTGAGCCGGACGCGCACACCATATAGCAAGCGGGCCGTCTGCGAGCGGTTCAATCAGGCAGCGAGCCGCAGCGCGCCGGGCAACACCCGGAAGCGGAAGCGCCGCCGCTGTACCGGCTCGCCGTCAACCCAAGCGCCCGACGTCGATGGCACGAGCCGGCCTCGTGCAGGCGATTTTCAGACAGGCGACGAGGTCATCCACGGGAAGCTCACAGCCGCGGGCGAAGTCGTTCGCGGTGCCGAGAGGCAGAACCCCAAGCTCCGCATCGGGATAGGCGTCGCGATGGGACACCAGCGCTGAAGCCACAGCGTTGATTGTGCCGTCGCCACCGCCGGCAATGATGCGCCGCGCGCCCCCTTTGAGCGCCTCAAGCACAACCCGCGGTTTTTCCGCCTTGTTGAAAGGGACAAGCACACGCAAGTCGATGCCTTCCCGGCGGACCGCTTTCAGTGCCGCTTTGATGCGCGGTTCGTTGGCAGACTTCCGGTGCAGGATCAGACAGTTGCGTTCCATAGAGCCTCTCAGCCGGTGTTGGAGTACTGCGGAGGATCGAGCCTACGTGCCGACTCGGCACGATGCCAGTTTTCTACTAGAGTGGCCGGCCGGGGGAGAAGTCTGAGAAGGAGACAAGGCGATGAAAGCACTGCTTAAAGCGGGCAACACGGCGGTCATTACCGGCGGTGCCAACGGCATTGGTCTGGCGGCGGCAAAAACCTTTGCCCGTGCAGGCATGAACGTCTGCATTGCGGACGTGGATGCAGAACAGCTGGACGCCGCCATGGCTGAACTCAAAGCCCTTGCGCCCGCGGGAGAAATCGCGAGCTTCGCAACGGATGTTGCCGATCACAGCGCGGTTGTGGCGCTGAAGGACGCCGTTTTCGAACGTTTCGGCGCGGTGAACGTGCTTATGAACAACGCCGGCATTGGCGCCGGCGGCGGCGCCTACTCGAACCTCGAGGGCTGGCAGAAGGTCATGGCCGTGAATCTCTGGGGAATCATCCACGGTGTTCAGACCTTTGTGCCCGCTATGCTCGAACAGGGTGAGCAGGCCGTTGTCATCAACACCGGCTCCAAGCAGGGCATCACCAATCCGCCCGGCAACGCCGCCTATAACGTTGCCAAGGCCGGAGTCCGCGCATTGACCGAGTCCCTCGCCCATGAACTGCGCAACGTGGAAGGTGGGCAGCTCACGGCGCATCTGCTCGTGCCGGGTTTCACATACACGGGCCTCATCGCCCGCCACGTCGCCGAGAAACCACCTGCCGCCTGGACGCCGGAGCAGGTGGTTGAATACATGCTCGATCGCATTGATACCGGCGACTTCTACGTGCTCTGCCCGGACAACGATGTCTCTGTGGCGCTCGATCACAAACGCATTCAGTGGAACACCGATGACCTCATTGAGAACCGGCCGGCCCTGTCCCGCTGGCATCCGGATTTCGCGGACGCCTTCGCCCGCTTCGTCGAGTAAAGCACCGTGAGCGCGCACTACATCCTGTACGGCAGCTACGCCTCCTACTACACCGCCAAAGTGCGCGGCCTGTTGCGCAAGAAAGGCATCCCTTTCGTCGAGCAGCTGCCGAGTCATCCCCGTTTTCGAGAAGTTGTGCGGCCGAGCTCCGGCACGCACCGTATCCCGCAGTTGGAGACTCCTTCCGGCGAGGTGATACAGGACTCCATCACCATCATGGATCACCTCGAGGCGGCACATCCGCAGCTCCCTGCCCTGCCGGAGACGCCGGTCCAACGCCTTGCTACCCACCTTATGGAGCTCTTCGGCAGCGAGGGGCTCGTGCGCCTGGCCTGGCAGTACCGCTGGTTGTTTCCCGGCAACGAGTACTTCGTGAAGATGGACTTCGGGCGGTCCTTCAGACCTCAAGGCAGCGACGAAGAACTCATGCATTACGGCAACCTCATCGCCGATCGAATGCTGAGTCGCGGTCAGCTGGCAACGGACGACGGTATACGTGCAGGCCTCGAAGCCGAGTACGTCGCCCTGCTTGTGACGCTCGAGGCCCACTTCACCGAGCACCCCTATCTCCTCGGCGGCCATCCAAGCCACGCGGACTACTCGCTCATGGGCGCCCTGCATGCACACATGGGTCGCGATCCGGTGCCCCTTTCGGTCATGCAGAATCATGCCCCGCGCGTTTTTCGCTGGATGGAACACATGCTGGTGCCTGAGGTGCAGGCGCCGGAATTTTACGACCGACCGATCGCCTATCCCGGCGGTGACACCCTGCCGGATACCTTCAAAGCGGTGCTTGCGCACCTGGCCGACCGCTATGCGGATG
>JBCDDI010000617.1:0-2314 GCA_039180365.1 Pseudomonadota bacterium | reverse complement strand
TACTCAAATCAATTTATAAACTCAGTTGGTCGAAAAGCGATTATCCCCAGGATATGATCGTTATTCAGCTTGTTTAAATCACTGATCAGCAGCTCGCTCGCCGAGGCGCTGGCCTGATCGGTGATGTAGTAGACGCTCTCGAGGCCTTCCAGGGCCTGAGCTTCCGGGCGGAAGCGGCGCACGTCATTGTTCGGGTCGCCGATCTGGGTGGTGACCAGGTCGTTGTATTCGTAAGTAAAGAACACCTGACCCGCGCGAGCGTTGCCGGCCATCAATGACCCGATGACCTCTGCGGTGGCAACCAGGCCCCCGCCGTTGTAGCGGAGGTCAACGATCAGATCATCGATACCGATACCGCCCAGGGCGATGGCCTGCGCCTGCAGCTCCGCCATGGCAGAACGCAGCAGCGCATCAGCGTCCTCAATGAAGGTGCGGAAAAAGAGGTAGCCGACGTAGCGCCCGCCAACCTCAAAGACCCGAACGCGGCTCGGCGGCACCGGGTCAAGATCCACGGTGGTTTTTGTCAGCGTGACTTCAGTTTCCGAGCCATCCGGTTTGCGGAAGCGTATCGTCCGTTGCACACCCGCATCCGGCGGCCCGAAGGTGCCGGGATTGTTCAGATCCAGACCGCTCGTTGCGACGCCGTTGACCGTCAACAGCGTATCGCCGCGACTCATACCGGCGAGATCCGCCGGGGATCCCCCGAAAACATCAATAAGCCGCCAGGCACTGGTCGGCTCGATGCCGACGCTGAAGCCGAAACCGAAAAATTCGCCAGCGGAGAAGAACTGCTCAACTTCTTCAACGGTCGAGAAGTAGCTGAAGCCGCGTGTGCGGTCCGGGCCGAAGCGCAGATCGTCGAGGAGCGCATCCACGGAGCCATAGGAGGACAGGTTTGCCCGGATATCCGAGTACCTGGCCACCTGCGCTGGGTCTGTATTGAAGAAGTAGAGATCCTCAAAAATCTCCAGCACTTCCTCTCGGGCTTGACTGAGGGAGCACTGGGAATGGGGGGCAGGAAAGGCCTGGCTGCCAACGGCACCGCCGGCACCGCTGCCGGGGTTACCACCACCACCGGATCCGCCGCCGCCACAGGCCCCGAGACCAAAAAGCAGTATCAGCACGAGCGCGGCCTGCGAGCGTTTCCGCGAGCAGGGGCGCGCCTCGACGGCGCGCTCTGAGACGCTCTCAGAGGCGTTAAAAAAGCGGGATGACCAGGTACTGCATTGCATCACACTTGCATGGTAGCACCTGGAGGCCGTTCTACCCGTCGGACAGGGAGCCAGAAATCATGCCGACCGCGCCAGAAGTGACGGCAATCACGAAAGGAAGCCGGATCCCTCCCGCGGCGGCAGATCGTCGTAGACAGGCTCCTTGCCCTCGGCCCGGGCCTGGAAGTAGGTGGCCATCTCACCCCCCTGGGGTACTGCACCCATCCACAGCTGCTGATAGTCGAGGGTTTCCTGAATGCTGTGGTCACGGCCGTAGTTAAGCAGATGTTTGGTACTGGCGATCGCCAGGGGCGACTTAGCAGCGATCTCCCGGGCGAGCGTTGTCACGGCAGCAAGCATCTCCTCCTGGGTCTCAAAGGTGGCGTTCACCAGACCGGCGCTCTGCGCCTCCTCTGCGCCAAGGCGGCGCCCCGTATAGGCGAGCTCACGCATGAGGCCTTCGGGAATCAGGCGCGGCAGCCGCTGCAGCGTGCCGACGTCTGCGGCAAGGCCCATGTTGATTTCCTGAACGCAGAAAAACGCCTCTGCTGTGCAGTAACGCATGTCGCAGGCCGCAACGAGATCGACGCCGCCGCCGACACAGCCGCCCTGCACCGCCGCCAGCACCGGCATGCGAACGGCCTCAAGCGCGCTGAATACGCCCTGCAGGCCGGCCAGGCGTCGACGGGCTGCTTCGCCAGCGCGGCCCCGTTCCAGCTCCGGACCTTTCGCATCCGTGAAGACCGAAAGATCCATACCGGCGGAGAAGTGTTTACCGGTCGAGGCGATGATCAAGGCACGCACCTCACCGCTCGCGTCCAGCGACGTGATCGCATCCGGGAACTCGTCCCAGAACGCGGCCGGCATGCGGTTGTATTCGTCGGGCTGGTTAAGCGTCAGGGTGGCCACCCCGTCGTCCACGGTGACCGTCAGTCGTGTGTAAGCGCCGTTCATATGACCCCCTTGTCTCTCAGTGTCGTTATGTCTTTTTCCCCGAAGCCCAGCTCGGCGAGAATTTCGACCGTGTGTTCGCCAAGCTCCGGCGCCCGCCTGGGCCCTACCTGCGCCACGGAATCCACCTTCACGGGGTGGTTGATGACGTG
>JBCDDI010000616.1:0-2318 GCA_039180365.1 Pseudomonadota bacterium | reverse complement strand
CGACCGAAAAGGTCGACATCTTCAATCTGCTGAAGGACGAGGCGGCGCAGGAGCCGGATCCCGTTCACACCGGTGAGGTCACGAAAGAGACCGAAATCATCGCGATCTATGGCAAGGGCGGTATCGGCAAGAGCTTTTCGCTCGCCAACCTGTCCTACAATCTCGCGCGCTCCGGCAAGAAGGTGCTGCTGATCGGTTGTGATCCGAAATCGGACACGACGTCGCTGCTCTTTGGCGGTCGTTCCTGCCCGACCATTATCGAGACATCCGCTGCAAAGAAAGCCGCCGGTGAGGATGTCACCATTTCCGACGTTTGCTTCAAGCGCGATGGTGTTTTCGCCATGGAACTCGGCGGGCCAGAGGTCGGTCGTGGTTGCGGTGGTCGTGGTATCATCCATGGTTTCGAATTGCTGGAGAAGCTCGGTTTCCACGACTGGGGCTTCGACTACGTGCTTCTCGATTTCCTCGGCGACGTCGTTTGCGGCGGCTTCGGTCTGCCCATTGCCCGGGACATGTGCCAGAAGGTCATTGTCGTGGGGTCCAACGATCTGCAATCCCTCTACGTTGCGAACAACGTTTGCTCGGCCGTTGAGTACTTCCGCAAGCTCGGCGGCAACGTGGGCGTAGCCGGCCTTGTTATCAACAAAGACGACGGCACCGGCGAGGCGCAGGCTTTCGCCAAAGCAGCCGGCATTCCGCTCCTTGCCGCAATTCCCGCGGACGAAGACATCCGCCGGAAGAGTGCCAACTATCAGATTATCGGTCGGCCCGGCAGTCGCTGGGCGCCGCTTTTTGAAGACCTCGCCAGCGCGGTAGCCACAGCACCACCGCAGCTGCCGCAACCCCTTGCTCAGGAAGCCCTGCTCGGCCTCTTCGACGGCGAGGAGACCGGCGCCGGCGTCGTCCTTGAGCCTGCCACCGAGGCAGACATGGGAGGCATCGCTGCAAGTCAGCGGCCGTCTCTCGAGGTGATCTACGACGAGGTCTGAGTGAGCGATGACTGTGCAGAACGGTAAAGAAGACACTCAGACCCACGAGGCTGCCGGGGGCGCCATGACGGCGACAATACCCGTCAAAGAAATTGATGCGCCCGTGAGCGGCCCGGGCTGCCACGGTGGCGAACACCGCCAGAGTGAAGCGGCCAGTGAAACCCTCGAACGTTATGCCCGCGACTATCCGCGCGGCCCCCACGACCAGCCGCAGAGCATGTGCCCGGCCTTCGGCTCCCTGCGCGTAGGTTTGCGTATGCGGCGTATCGCCACGGTGCTGTCCGGGTCCGCCTGCTGCGTTTACGGCCTGACCTTTACCTCACACTTCTACGGCGCCAGGCGGACCGTCGGCTACGTGCCTTTCAATTCCGAAACGCTGGTGACGGGTAAGCTCTTTGAAGACATCCGCGACGCAGCTTTCGAGCTGGCAGATCCTGAAGCGGTCGACGCGGTGGTCATCATCAATCTCTGCGTGCCTACGGCATCCGGCGTGCCGCTGGATCTGCTCCCTGATGAGGTTAACGGTGTCCGGATCATCGGCATCGATGTGCCAGGCTTTGGTGTGCCAACGCACGCCGAAGCAAAAGACGTTCTTGCCGCCGCCATGCTGGCTTATGCCCGGCAGGAGGTGATGGCCGGTCCGGTGGCGAGACCGCGCTCCGAGACGCCGCAGCTGCCATCAATCACCCTGCTCGGCGAACTCTTTCCCGTTGATCCCGTATCCATCGCCGGTCTGCTGAAACCCATGGGGCTCACCGTTGGGCCAGCGGCGCCGGTGCGCGAGTGGCGCGAACACTATGCGGCCCTGGACTGCCAGGCCGTTGCCGCCCTGCATCCTTTCTACACAGCGACCGTGCGGGAGTTCAAAGCCGCCGGTCGACCAATCATCGGCTCGGCTCCCGTCGGTCGGGAAGGCACCATCGCCTGGCTCGAAGCCGTGGGTAAAAGCTGCAACCTGTCGGAGGCAAAGGTGGCTGCGGCTGTGAACGCTGCCGCCCCGCAGTTAGCCGAAGTCTTCAGCGGTGACAGCATTCACGGCCGGATTACCTTATCCGGCTACGAAGGCTCTGAGCTGCTTGTGGCTCGATTGCTGATCGAATGTGGTGCGGACGTACGCTACGTCGGCACGGCCTGCCCGCAGACTCCCTACAGCGCTGACGATCGAGCCTGGCTTGCCGATCGCGGCGTGGAAGTGAAGTTCCGCGCCTCCCTCGAGGACGATCTTGCAGCCATGGAAGCTTTTGATCCTGATCTGGCGATCGGTACCACCCCCGTTGTGCAGGCAGCCAAGGAAAAAGCCATTCCCGGCCTTTACTTCACCAACCTGAT
>JBCDDI010000615.1:0-2321 GCA_039180365.1 Pseudomonadota bacterium | reverse complement strand
GTTCAGAGTCTGATCCTCCCGTTCATGGGTTGAACTCCGCTTCGTCGATCTCGATCTCCGGCCGTGTTGGCGGTAAGCCGCGACCGGCTACGTACGCGTCGAGTTGATAGAGATAGGTGAGCACCTGGGCCACGCTCACGTAGAGCTTCTCGTTGATTTCGTCGCCAATTTCCGCAGAGCCATAAAGCGCCCGGGCGAGCGGCGGTGCTTCGAAGACGGGGACGCCGTGTTCCGTGGCGATCTCCCTGATCTTCAGAGCCAGGTGATCAATACCTTTGGCCACAACCTTCGGGGCGCCCATCTCGTCTGCCTCATAGCGCAGGGCAACCGCATAGTGCGTCGGGTTGGTCACGACAACGGAGGCGATGGGAATATCTTCGAGCATCCGGCGCTGACTGAATTCCTGCTGCAGGGCGCGGACCTTGCCGCGAACTTCCGGCCGCCCCTCTGTTTCCTTCAGCTCGTCTTTGATTTCCTGACGCGTCATGCGCAGCTTCTTCAGGTGGTCCCAGACCTGGAAGGGCACATCGACGGCGGCGATGAGAATCAGGGCGGCGCTGAACAGCACGAAGCAGATGGCCATGAGCCAGGCTGAATGGGCCAGCGCTTCCATGAGCGGTTCCTGACTGAGCCCGATGAACTCATCCGCCAGCCACTGGAGCACAAAGACAGCAACGGTGCCGACCAGAAGGAACTTTGCGAGTGCCTTCACCAGTTCCATCAGGCCCCGCAGGGCAAAGAGGCGCTTCAGGCCGGCAATCGGATTGATCCGGTCGCCTTTGAACTGGAGCGCCTGGGGACTGAAGGACCAGCCTCCGAGCGCCATGGGTGCGAGCGTGGCTACCACAGTGATGATCAGCATCCAGGGGACAAGGCTGCCGAGCATGTCGGCCGTGGCGACGCTGAGATGCTGCATCATGCCGTTTGTCGTCAGCACATCTTCCCGGGCGATGGCCAGGTTCGCCGTCATGATGTCGGTAACGCCCCGCACCACTCCGCCGCCAAGGGCATAAACGGCGGCGGCCCCAACAAGCGTTACGGCCATGGTGTTCAGCTCCCTCGATCGGACAATCTGGCCTTTGTCCCGCGCTTCCTTGAGGCGCTTCGGTGTTGGCTGTTCTGTTTTTTCCTGGAACTGTTCCTGGTCCTGCTCAGCCATGGATGCGCCTCCCGGTCATGACAGCACTCCGAAAAGACCGGCGAGCGCATCGAAGGCACTTTCAAGCAGGTCCGTGAGGCTGATCAGTACCGTCTGGAAGCTGAACTGCAGGATCAGGAAGCCAAGCAGCACCGTTGCCGGAAAACCGACGGCGAAGAGATTCAGCGTAGGTGCGGCTCGGCTGATCACGCCGTAGGCGAGGTTAACCACCAGGAGCGCCACCACCGCCGGCAGGGCAACCAGCACGGCGCCGGCAAACATCTGCGTCCCCCAGCTCGCCACAGTCCAGAGGCCCTCCCGATCAAAAACCGCAGAACCCGCGGGCAGCGTGGTGAAACTCTGCATGAGCACCTGGATGAGAATGAGGTGCCCGTTCAGGGCAAGGAACATCATCGTGGTCATGATCACGAAGAACTGGGACAGGATCGGCACGTTCACACCGCGCTGGGGATCCACGAGCATGGCGAAGCCGAGACCCATACCCATGGCTATGGTCTGGCTGCCGATGATGATGGCGTCGAAGACCATCTGCACCACGAAGCCCATGGCGGCGCCGATGATGAGTTCCTGGGCAATGATGAACACTGCGCGCGCAGACAGCCCTTCAAAAGGCGGCGGCGCCGGAATCAGGGGAGCGATAGCGGCTGCGAGCGCGAGGGCGAGAAAGAGTCGGATGCGTGCGGGAATCAGGCGTGCGCCGAACAGCGGCGCAATCATCAGCATGGCGGCGATGCGAAAAAATGGCAGCAGATAGGCGGCTACCAGCGCATCGAGATCGGGTAGACCGGCCATGGTCCCGTGCTCAACCGATGATGATCGGAATGTCGGCGATGAGCCGGGTGGCATAGCTGGTGATGAGCTCAAGCATCCAGGGTCCTGCCAGGTACAGGGCGGCGACGAGAACGATGAGCTTCGGAATAAAGGAGAGCGTCATCTCGTTGATCTGCGTTGCCGCCTGCAGCATGCCGATGAACAGGCCGACGAACAGAGCGGAGAGCAGCAGCGGTGCCGCGAGCAGTACGACGACCTGTAGCGCCTGTTGGCCGATGGTGACAACGGCTTCCGGACTCACGATCTGACGCTCACAGGTAGAAGCTCCCAGCCAGGGTGCCGATGAGCAGCGACCAGCCGTCGATCAGCACGAACAACATGATTTTGAAGG
>JBCDDI010000614.1:0-2322 GCA_039180365.1 Pseudomonadota bacterium | reverse complement strand
TGAACTCGGAGGCAGACAGCCCGGAGGTACGGCGGTGAATAGTGTGCGCATGGTTAAAGCGGCGATCTGCACGGGACTGTTGCTGTTCGCGACATCGCTCATGGCGGAATCGATGTCTTTTTCCGACCTGCCCAAGGAGCAGCAGCGGGTCCTTGAGAACTACGAGTCACGCTGGTCCGAACTTTCCGCAGGGCAGCAGGAGCGCCTGCGGCTCGGCAGCGAACGCTGGCTGCGGCTGACCCCGGAGCAACGGCAGGCCACTATCGGGCGTTTCCAGCGTTGGCAGAATCTCACCCCGAATCAGCAACGGAATCTGCGCCAGCGCCTTGAAACCTTTCGCTCCCTCTCCCCGGAACAGCAGCGGCGAGTTCGGCAGCGGCTCAATCAGTTTCAGAACATGACGCCGGAACAGCGCCAACGCCTGCGTTCACGGTTTCAGTCTCTGACGCCGGAGCAGCGCGCCCGGGCCCTGGAGCGAATGCAGCGGCGTTCGCTGGAAGGGGCGCAGCGTCGACCCCGGCCAGCGGACTCCCCCTGAGGGTGGTGGGTCCCCTACACTAGGGACTCACCCTTTAAGGAATCGCTAAGGAATCTCCGCATGACCGCTCGACCGAGCCGCCCCCGACGCTCCGCGCTCTATATGCCGGGTGCTAACGCCAGAGCCATGGAAAAAGCGCAGGGGATCGCCTGCGATACGATCATTTTCGATCTGGAGGATGCGGTTGCCGCCGGTGCAAAAACCGAGGCCCGTGGGCAGGTGGCGGCGGCGGTGGAGTCCGGTGACTACGGCTATCGTGAGCTCGTCCTTCGGGTAAACGGCCTCGATACACCCTGGGGCACAGACGATCTTGCCATGGCCGCCGGTCTGCCGATCGACGCGCTGCTGTTCCCGAAGGTCGAGTCAGCTGCGCAGGTGCATGCCATTGTCGCAGCCGTTGATGCCGCCGGAGGCGGCGCGCTGCCGCTGTGGCTCATGATTGAAACGCCGAAAGGCATTCTCGACGTTCGGGAAATTGCTGAGTCCTCCGGGCGCGTCGATTGCCTTGTGATGGGCACAAGCGATCTCGTGAAGGAACTCCGTGCTCAACACACGCCCTCGCGCAGCAATCTTGCTTTTGCCCTGCAGAGCGCCGTGCTTGCCGCGCGAACGGCTGATGTCGACGTGCTGGACGGCGTGCACCTCGACTTCCGCAACCTCGACAGCTTCCGGGAAGCCTGTGAGCAGGGGCGAGCCATGGGTTTTGACGGCAAGACGCTCATTCATCCTACGCAGGTTGAGCTTGCCAACGAGGTGTTTGGCTTCAGTGACGAGGCCGTTGCTGATGCGCGTGCGATCCTCGAGGTCTGGGCAGCAGCTCAGGCGGCCGGGAAGGGGGTCGCCGAGCTAGATGGGCGCCTCATCGAGAACCTCCATGCGGCGGAGGCTGAGCGGATCATCGCTTTTGCGGATGCCCTGGCCGCGCGTTGAGGTTTCTGACCCTATCCAGTCAGTCGCTCTGGCACTGATAGCTTGAAGCAACCATCGGATCACCCTTGCGGTCCCAGACGGGCCTGGCCGGATAGGGACAAAGGGGCAGGCTGCGTACTGTTTCGCCACCTTCGACTTTCCGAGCCATAACCTGTGCAGGCGCCTCACCCTTCTCAACCCAGGCTTCCAGAGCGGCTAAGGCATCGAGCTGATCCGGTCCTGGTCCGCCGCGACAGTGGCCGAGGCCGGGCACCAGAAAAAGGCGGAAGAAATCCTGCACGGCGCTGAGCGCTTCGGTCCGATCGCTGCCTGCCAGTTCGTCGATGACGGCTTCGTAGTAGTTGATGCTCCCACGCGGTGAGATGTCCGCGTCGGCGAGGCCGTGGTAGACGAGCAGTTTGCCGCCTCGATCTCTGAGCCGGCGCAGGTCCGGATCGTCTGCATCAACGGCATGCCCCACTTTCTCGAGGGCATAGTCCAGGTCGCCCTCGAAATTGAAGGTCCGGAAATCCCAGTCGGGGTCTTCGAAAACAAAGTGTCGAAAGAAGCCTTCGCCGCCGAGCCAGTGCAGAGCCGTAAAGGGCTTGCTGCCTGTGACCCAGAGCCCCCAGCCGCCGGGCGCGGCCTCGCCACCGGGGACGAGGCCCGGAAACACCAGTGAGCCGTCGTCCCGCCGTACACCGGACCAGATCTTCCTGACGGCGGTGACCTGGGCCGGTGTCAGGCAATCCTCCCGGTCTTCACCGGCAGGGCAGGTCAGTTCCCCCGGATCGTAGTGGCATGCCAGCGGGTCCATGAGCACACCATCGGCCACCCCGTCGAGTTCGTCACAGGCCGCGTTTACGGCAGCGCCG
>JBCDDI010000613.1:0-2332 GCA_039180365.1 Pseudomonadota bacterium | reverse complement strand
CGAGAAGCTGACCGAGGAGATTTTCGGGGACGAGGTCGGCTGGGTGCCGTGGATGCGGCGGAACGACATCAGAACTGGGGCAGCGAAGCGCTGTCGGTTCATGAGCCGCTGTTGAATCGGGAGCGTTATCCCTACGCCTGCACCTATCGGGAATATCTGACCGACGACGCGCGCCTGGTACTGGCGACCCTCCGCGGCGCTGTCGCGGCCGGCGCCGTGGCGCTGAACTATACGCGGGTGGCCGGTTTTGAAGTCGGTCGCGATGAGGTGACCCTGACCCTCAGGGACATGCTTGGCGGCGAGGAGTTGCGGGTCCGCGGTGCCGCCGTGGTGAATGCCGCTGGCCCCTGGGTCGAGTCGGTGCTTGGGCTCGGTGCCGCGGGATCGGAGGGATCCCGCCTGCACCTGTCGAAAGGCGTACACATTGCCTTGTCGCGGGAGCGGCTGCCCCTGTCGAATATGGTCATGATGACCCACGAGGATGGTCGGCCGGTCTTCGCGATTCCGCGCGGGCAGGTCGTTTACGTCGGCACCACGGACACGAGTGTGGAGGGCGGTCCAGGCTATTGGCCGACGGTCAGCGCGGCGGACGTCGACTATCTGCTCAAACCGGTAAATGCACACTTCCGCGGCAGCGACGCCACGGCTGCGGACGTGGTCGGCAGCTGGGCGGGGCTTCGGCCGCTTATCCGCCAGCCCGGCAAGGCCGCCCGGGAGATGTCGCGACGCGACGAAATCTGGCAGCACGAAGAGCGCTTCATCTCCATTGCCGGCGGCAAGCTCACCGGCTATCGGAAAATGGCGGAGCAGGTGCTGAAGCGGGTCGGGGAAGTCCTGAAGCGTGATGTGGCGCTGGCTGATCCGCTGCAGGTACTGCCAGGGGGCGACATCCCGGATCTGCACGAAGCAGTAGCTGCGGTGGCCAATCGTTATGAACTGAGCGACCGGGTGGCCCTGCGTCTGGTCCGGCTCTATGGCAACGAGGTGGTCGACGTGCTCGGCAGCGAGCCGCGCCAGATTGCCGGTGGCGTGTTTGCCGAAGAGGTGCTCTGGGCCCTCAAGCGGGAAAGCGCTCAGCGGCTCGAAGACGTCGTTTACCGGCGCCTCAGGGTGCCGTGGTTCCGCCCGGGGGAATCCCAGACTGTTGCTCTTGCGGCCCTCGAACTCATGGGCGACAGCCTCGGCTGGGACGGGCGTCGGCGCGATGAAGAGCTGCGCACGGTCCGCGACAGGCTCCGCGACGATCTCGCTTTTTCTGCGGCCTGAAAGCGGTTGCGGCCGGGCTCCGGCAACCGCGATCGCGTAGCACCGGTGGTACACTTCGAGGCTTTCGCGCGTTCTCCAGCCGTTGAACCGGCCGGCACCAGCCGATCGTCCAACGGGCCTGACGATCGCCAGTTATTCATTGGATAGGGGAGGTCACTGCCATGGCCATGCAGCACACGCCGCTGTTGATGTCGAACATTCTGGATCGCGGGGCGAAGGTGGCTCCGAACGAGGAAATTGTTACCGCCACGGAGAATGGCGTTCGGCGCCAGACCTATAAAGAAACCCGTGATCGGGCCCATCAGCTGGCTCATGCTCTTAAGGACGCGGGCATTAACGTTGGCGATCGTGTTGGCACCTTCATGTGGAACGGTTCCCGGCACCTCGAGGCTTATCACGCCTGCGCCGGCATGGGAGCAGTGCTGCACACGCTGAACATCCGCCTCTCGGACCACGATCTCGAATACATCATTGATCACGCTCAGGACCGCATCATCATCGTTGATGCGGACGCGCTACCGCTCCTTGAGAAGCTCAAAGGCCGTATGCCAAGCGTGGAGCGTATTGTTGTGGCCGTGGAAGAAGGCTTTGAGGACTGGGAAACAGAGCTGCCGAACCCCGTGGACTATGAAGAGTTCATCGCCGGTAAGCCGACGGACTACGAGTGGCCGCAGATTGATGAAAACTCTCCCCTTGGCCTCTGCTACACGAGTGGTACCACCGGCAACCCGAAAGGCGTCGAATACGAACACCGCTCCCAGTACCTGCACACGCTGACCATCTCCATGACGGACAGCATCGGCCTGTCCTCGAAGGATTCTGTCTGCGGCATCGTGCCGATGTTCCATGCCATGGGCTGGGGCCTGCCCTGGTCAGCCCTGATGCTCGGCTGCAAGCAGGTGCTGCCGCATCGGTTCATGGATCCGGCGCGGCTCCTGGATCTGATTATCAAAGAGGGCGTCACCATCTCCGCCGGCGTGCCGACGATCTGGCAGGGTATCAAGGGGATCGTTGAGTCGAATCCCGATCAGTACGATCTCTCGAAGCTTGAACGGCTGACCTGCGG
>JBCDDI010000612.1:0-2342 GCA_039180365.1 Pseudomonadota bacterium | reverse complement strand
GGAGAAGCTGCTCCCCGGCCTTGCGGAAGGTCGCAACCGCGCAACTCTGGCACTAACAGAAGCAACCGGCGGCTGGGCACTGGATGAGGTTGAGTGCACGGCCAAGGCCGCTAGTGGCGCCTGGCAGCTGAACGGTAACAAACGGTTTGTCATCGATGGCACCACGGCAGATCAGCTGCTGGTGGTCGCCCGCGCGGACGATGGGATTGGTCTCTTTCTTGTCCAGGCGGATGCCGATGGCATGGACCGGCGGGCAGCCCCTGCCATGGATCCGACGCGAAAGCTGGCAGAGCTAACCTTCAAGGGAACCCCTGCCGAGCGCCTTGGCAGCGGCGACGCGACGGCTGGACTTTCTCAGGCCATTGATGCGGCAACGGTAGCCCTCGCGAACGAGATGGTCGGCGGCGCCCAGGCCCTCCTCGACTCCGCCGTTGCCTACGCAAAGATGCGCGTTCAATTCGGGCGCACCATCGGTTCATTTCAGGCCATCAAACACAAATGCGCCGATATGCTCCTCGATGTGGAGTCCGCAAAGTCTGCCGCCTATGGCGCCGCCTCGGCCTTGGCTGAAAACGATCCGGAAGCCCCCGCCCTTGCCTGCCTTGCGAAAGCGGCTGCTTCCGAGAGCTACCTGCGCACGGCGGCGGAAACCATTCAAATCCATGGCGGCATCGGTTTCACCTGGGAAAACGACACACACCTCTGGTTCAAGCGGGCAAAAAGCTCGGAGGTCATGCTCGGTGACGCAGCCTGGCACCGGGAACAACTCATGCAGCGTTGGGGATATTGATCATGAGCGAACATGTTGCACTGCGCAGCGAAGTCAGCGACTGGCTTGCGGCCAACTGGGATCCGAATGCGAAACTCGTGGACTGGCGTCTGAAGCTGGTGGAATCCGGTTGGGGGATGCCCAGCTGGCCTGAACGCTGGTACGGCAAGGGTCTGTCCGGCGCAGAGGCCAACGTCGTCGCCGAAGCTTTCGCGGCGGCCGGTGCCGTCGGTGTGGCGAGCGGCGGGCCGGGACGCCTCGCCGCCGTCACGATTCTCGAACACGGCTCCGATGCGCAGAAGGAGAAGTATCTGCGCCGGATCCTGACGGGAGAAGATCTCTGGTGCCAGCTCTTCAGCGAGCCCGGCAGTGGCTCAGACCTCGCCGGGGCGACCACCCGCGCTGATCGACACGGCGACGGCTGGCTTGTTAACGGCCAGAAAGTCTGGAACACGAGCGCCCATCATGCACGCTTCGGCCTCCTTGTGGCCCGCACGGATTGGGACGTGCCGAAACATCAGGGCTTAAGCTATTTCCTCCTCGACATGACCCAACCGGGCGTCGTCGTGAAGCAGCTGAAGCAGATGAACGGCCACGCCTCCTTCAACGAGGTGTTCTTCACGGAAGCAGAAATCCCTCCGGGGGAAATGCTCGGCCAGGAAGGAGATGGGTGGAAAGTGGCAATGACCACCCTCGCCCACGAGCGGCGCATGGCCGACGTGCTCCGGAATGCCGGCCGTAATACCCAGAATGGCAGCATCTACGATGAGGTGCGCGATGAAAACGCGGTGCTTATGGCGCCCTACACCTGGTATCCGCAGCGCGCCGGTCGCGCCGACCTGCTCCTCAAGCGGGCCCAGGACACCGGTCGCATCAGCGATCCCATCGTCCGCCAGGAAGTCGCGAAGGCTCTGATCATGGCCAGGAGCGCGGAGTGGACGGCCATGCGCGCCCGCGCCGCCCAGGCTCAGGGCAAACCCCAGGGTCCGGAAGGCTCCCTCGGCAAACTGGCGGCAAGCAACGTGGCCCGCGCCTGTGCGGCCGCACACACCGCCATCACCGGCGCTGACGCGCTGCTCACCGGACCAGACAGTCCTGAAGATGGCGTGATCGCGGAGATCCTCGTCTCAGTGCCTGCCATCTCCATCGCCGGTGGGACCGATGAGATACAGCGCAACATCATCGCTGAGCGGGTGCTCGGCATGGACAAAGAACCTCGCTTCGACGGCGGACCCTTCCGGGACGTTCGACGCAACTGAGCAGCACAAGAGGAGACCGAGCCTTGTCTGAACGGAGACCCCTGGACGGGATAAGAGTTGTAGAAGTTGGCCAGCTTCTCGCAGGGCCCTTCGCGGGCACCCTGCTCGGCTACTTCGGTGCGGAAGTCATTAAGGTTGAGCCGCCGGAAACCGGCGATCCGATTCGCACCTGGCGACAGGTCGACGATGACGGTACGTCCTTCTGGTGGCGCAGTCTCGCCCGAAACAAGAAGTCGGTGACCGCCAATCTGCGCACAGAAGCGGGCCGGAGTGTCGTCAAACGGCTCATGGACAGGGCCGATGTTGTGATCGAG
>JBCDDI010000611.1:0-2344 GCA_039180365.1 Pseudomonadota bacterium | reverse complement strand
GTGCAGTTCAAGCACCGCTGCTTCCGACTGCGTCCACGCTCGACGGTGATCTACGAGACCCGCTCAAGTCAGCTTTGTCGCCTCGATGCGATCCGTGCCGGCGACGGCAGCATGCTAAGCAGTACAGACATCGGACCACCCTGTTCGATCCCCGGCTTCATTCCCGTTGAGCCGGAGCAGATTGCGCTCCTGAAGGAATCCCTAAAGGCTCAGCGCCAGGCGGCCCGGCAGCCTTGAGCGTGCAGGTAGCAGCCTTGAGCGTGCAGGTAGCAGCCTTGAGCGTGCCGGTAAACAGCGCTGAGCGTCAGCCGGTGATCTCCGCGAGTCGCTTAAGCGCCCGTTCCAGATCCGGACGATCGGTGAGCACGGGGTGCAGGGGATCCTCATCGAGGCGCTGCATGCGGCGCACCGCGTTGGTGATGTGATAATTGGCGTTGGCCAGGCGTCCATTCACCTCTGACCACTTCAGGGGCATGGAGACGGAGGCAGCCTCTTCCTCGCGCACACTGAAGGGCGCAACAAGCACACGTCCCTGGCCATTCTGGCCGAAGTCCACGTAGACCTTCCCTTCCCGGGCCTTCAGGGAGCGGGCGACGGTGGCGATGTCCGGATGACGCGAGACGATGACCCTGGCCATCAGTTCCGCGAGCGTCCGGGCGTGGTCGTGGTTCAACTGCCTGGCGAGCGGGATGACCAGGTGCAGGCCCGATTTCCCGGAGGTTTTCGGATAGGCCGGGATGCCCAGTTCATCCGCCAGGGTGCCAATGGCCTGGGCCAGGGTAACCACGTCGCGAAAGGGCGCCGATTTCGGATCGAGGTCGAGCACGCACCAGTCCGGGTGTTCGAGGTCGAGCACTGTGCTGTGCAGTGTGTGGATCGGCAGGGTGCCGAGATTGGCAAGATAGGTCAGCGCTGCCGCGGATTCGATGATGAAGTAGCGCACTTCCCGCTCGGCGTGTTCCGACCAGAGCACTTCCCGGCGGATCCAGGCGGGCACGAAGTCCGGCGCGTCGCGCTGATAAAAAGACTTTCCGTGGATGCCGTCGGGAAAGCGGGTGAGAACAATGGGGCGGTCTTTCAGGTAGGGCAGCATCCAGCGGGCGATCTTCTCGTAGTAGCGGGTCAGATCGATTTTCTTCAGGCCCCGCTCCGGGAAGAAGACCTTCTCCGGGTTGGTGATCGGGACCTCCGGTTCCGGGGCGGCCGTCAGCGTCAGGGCGCCTGGATCGTCGTAGCCGCCGGTGCATTCCTGTGGTGCTTTGTCTTCCCGCAGTCGGACGATGACCGGGTGCCGCAGGTGGCCGTCCCGCGTGTACTCCTTAAAGCTCACCTCTACGGCAACAGTCGGCTCCAGCCAGTTTACACGGCGGGCCTGGCTCGCTGGCACATCGGCAGGCGCTGCTACGCTCGCGGCTTTTGCGAAATGCGCCTCGAGCCGTTGGCGAAGCTCGGCATTAAGGCCTGAGCCGGCTCGACCCACATAGGCATAGCCACCGTCGCGGCGCTCCCCGAGCGCCAGGGCGCCGATGTCTTTTGCGTTGTTGCGATTCTCGGTCCAGCCGAGAACGGCGAAGTCGGCCGTTTTAGCATGCCGGACCTTGATCCAGCTGCTGCTGCGCCCGGCTTCGTAGCGGCTGTCGCGCTGTTTGCCGACGATGCCCTCCAGGCCCAGTTCCCGGGCAGCGGCGAAAGTGGCGCGGCCTTCGCCGGCCACGTGATCGGAAAAGCGCAGGGCGCCGGCAGGCGGCAGCAGCTTTTCCAGCAGGCCCTTTCGTCGCAGCAGTGGGACCCCGCGCAGGTCCGTTGGACCGAGGCTTAAGAGGTCGAAGGCGAAATAGGTGCAGGGCAGCTCGATGGCCATGCGTGCGACTTCCAGTTCCCCGGACAGTTTTGCCCGACTCTGCAGGAGCGAGAAGTCGGGTACGCCGGCGGCGTTCAGTACCACGAGCTCACCGTCCATAAGGTAGTCGCCAACGGGAAGGCGACTTGCGCTGGCGGCGATCTCCGGAAAACTTGCCGTCAGATCGTGGCCGTTCCGGGAGCGCAGGGTGATGCCGTCGGCATGCTTGTCAATAAGCAGCCGATAGCCGTCGTATTTCAGTTCGAACAACCAGTCCCGGCGATCGAAAGCTTCGCCAGCGGTGGCCAGCATCGGCTTGAGCGCGAGGGCTCCTTCGAGGGGCCTGGCGTTTTTCAGACGCCTGGCGCTTGCCAGCAGGCGTCTGCCAACCTGATCGGGTGCCGCGAGCTCCGTGACCGTGAGCCCGGAGAGTACTGAGCGATCGGAGTAAACGGTGTCTGCGGATTCGTGCTGGTCCCGCTCCTTGATGAACAGCCACTCTTT
>JBCDDI010000610.1:0-2363 GCA_039180365.1 Pseudomonadota bacterium | reverse complement strand
CGGTGCCAGAGGCGTTTGAAAATCGTCTCACCGGCCTGCGTGGTGGCCATCTCATAGAGACCTTCGCCGCTCCTGAGCCACCCGTAGATCCAGACAACCACGTCGTCTGTCTCAAACCAGCCGGGCTCGTAGGCATGACCCTGCGGATCCTCGCGCCACTCAAGGCCCGGGTCTGGGGGCGCTTCCGTGGTGTATTCCCAGGGCGGGCGCATGTCCTGGGGCCAGTTCATGGTCGTGCGCTGGTAGAAAGTTTTTACGTGGCGGAGATCCATAGGCACCGGTGCTGAGGTTGCGACGGCTTCGCCTCCGATGAGCACCGAGGCTACGAGACTGTCTTTGCCGGACGATGCGACATCGACAATGAAGCAGTAGCCTCTGCCGTCGAGGTCCGGCTCACCGAGATTGGCCAGCCGGATCCGGAAACTTAAGTCTTCAATCTGGCCATCGGAGACCAGGTAGTCCTCGCCGAGCTGCGCCTGCCCCTGTTCCTTATCCAGCAGGTAACGGCGGCTGCAGTTTGCGTCCGTGCTTCGATACAGGTTGACCTGCCCACCGCTGCCGTTCTGCCAGGCCAGCTCCAGCAGCGCATCGGCCGGATACTGTTCGAGATCGTCGATCTCGATCTGCAGGCGGGTGAAGTCCTCAAGATCCCGGGAGGAATCCTTAATCTCAGTGCTGGCGTCGGCGCGAACGATCGGCCAGGTCTCACCCCCCGTCTCCAGGTCATCCTGATCGTGATTTACCCAGAAGCTGAAGGGCTGCTCCCAGCTGGGGGCATCCACCGGAATCCGGGTGCCGGGCTCAGTCTGGATGAGACCGTCACCGTTCCAATCGACGCCTATGCGGATCGAGCCTTCAATGCCTTCATGCCCTTCAATACCCTCATGCCCTTCAATCCCTTCACTCGCGGCGACCGGCAATGTGGTTGTCGCGAAAGCGATGAGGATAAGCAAACATGCCGCGGCGAGTGGTCTGATTTGCATCTTGGTTCTGCGTCCTCGAGGTCCGTGGCGTCGAGGTGAAGCGGGCTCAGCTGGCTGGCTCGGCGAGGGCGTCCAGCTGTCCCAGGCTTGTCACCATGAAGCCTCTATCGTGCAAAATCGGAATAAGTCGATCAAGAGTGGCCGCGGTGCGGTGGCCCCGGTCCTTAACATCGTGGAGCACAACGATGCTCCCCGGCTCAACCATCCAGTTGATGTAGGTCGCCATACTCCGGGGCGAAGAAATAATCGTATCCAGCGGGATCACGGACGCCATGGCGATTCGGTAGCCGCGTTCGCGCGTGAGCTTAAGCACCTGATCGTTGTAGCGCCCGGCACCGGCCCGGAACCAGAGGATGGGTGTGTGCTGCTCCAGGGCCTCCGCCGCTTCCAGGAAGCGGTCGGACAGATCTTCGTCGGACAACGCGACCGTGGTCACGTCCTCCGTCATGTGATGTCCGATCTCATGGCCCTCCTCAAGCATCCGATAGAGGAGGGCTTCGTTGCCTGCAATGCTGTCGCTGACGAGAAAAAAGGTGGCCTGCACGTCGTGCGCTGCGAGCACGTCCAGAATAATCGGCGTTGTTTCCGGGTCGAGGCCGTCATCGATGGTGATTGCGATCGCTTTCGCGTCCGTTGGCACAAAGTAGACGATCTCCGGATAGCTTCCCGGCAGCGCCCGCACCAGCCAGCGCGGCTCCGCCCGATGGGTGCAACCAACGGCAAAAATGGTGAGTGCGAAAACGGCAACGGCGAGGGATCTGTTCATGCGCGGGCGCATCGTCATGGAATCGCGTTCCAGCCGCCGCCGAGCGCCTTATAGAGATCGACCACAGACACGAGCTGCGCCCGACGAACCTGGGAAACAGCAATCTCCGCATTGAAAAGCGACCGCTCCGAGTCGAGCACTTCCAGGAAGCTTGTTACCCCACCGTCGTAGCGGGCCCGGGAGAGCGTAGCCGCGCTTCGTGCAGCCGTGAGCTGCATGAGACGGGCGTCGTATTCGTCCCGTAGCGTGCGGATGGACGCCAGCGCATCTTCGACCTCGCCGAAGGCCGTGAGCACTGCCAGCTCGTAGGACTCCATAAGCTGCTCGGTCCGCGCCACCTCGATATCCACTCGACGTTTGTTCCTTCCACCGGCGAAGAGCGGTGCTAAGAGCGATGCGTCCACAGCCCAGATGTCGTCGGCGTCCAGCAGATCCGAAAACTCATCGCTGAGCAGGCCGATAGAGCCGGTCAGCGTCAGGGAAGGCCAGCGCAGAGCTTCAGCCACGCCGATCCGTGCGGTCTGGGCGGCAAGTTCCTGCTCTGCCTGCCGCAGGTCCGGGCGGCGTTCGAGGAGCTCTGAAGGCAGGCCCGCAGGCACATCGGGCGCCAGCGT
>JBCDDI010000609.1:0-2373 GCA_039180365.1 Pseudomonadota bacterium | reverse complement strand
TCGGAATCCTTTATGGAAGGAAGCCGTGCCAGGAGTTTTTCGGCGGCGACTTCGGGATCCTGATTAACACCGAGACCCCAGGGCAGCGGTCGGTAACCGAGGCTTGCGAGAAATCGGCGAAGCGGCCAGGTGGAACTGTCATCAGCGCCGAACCCTGGCAGGGTCATTACCTGGCGGCCGTCCCCGCGAGGCAGGGTGAAGAGGCCCGGAGCCGCCGGCAGCAGGCTCGAGAACTCGAGCAGCGCGCGGGCTTCGAGGAAACCGTTGCGGGCTGACGGGGGACGCAGGCGAAAACGTTCGGCTCGATTTGCTGCAGGGACGGTGGCTGGGCTCATGGGACGTCTCCTTGTCCGGTTCGCGCTAAGCAACACTCTTGGTTACACTAAGATAGTTAATATACGAACCATACTGCAATGCAGCATAGTTCGCAAGCAAACTATTTTCTGAAAACTGGATCTCACGAATCACCTATGCGCTCCATTCCGCCTCTCGACGACCAGCCGCATTACGCAACATGGCTGTTAGTGGGTAAGACCCACGTGAAATGTCAGCATTTGCTCGCCGCGGGGTTCAGCCGCCTGGGCCTTTCTGTGGCCAAATTCGAGGTTCTGCATGGGGTTTATCGCGATGAGGGCCTTTCTCAGCAGCTGCTGGCACGGCGCCTGCTGGTGGCGAAGAGCAACGTTACGGGGCTGCTGCAGCGGCTCGAAGCTGACGGGTTGATCCGGCGCGAGCGCGATCCGGACGATGGCCGCGGTCACTGTGTTTTTCTCACGGAAGCCGGTCTGTCCCTGGTCGAGGAAGCCGTGCAGGTGCAGGCCGAGGTGATTCAACTCATGACGGATGGCTTCACGGAGATCGAGGCGCAGGTGCTCGAGCAGATCATGCGCCGGGTAGAAGACCGGCTGAATAACGCCTTGGAGGAGGCCGGCGCCCGCTGACGGCAGCCTTCTCGTAGCTGGCGTGGCGCCACCAACTGCGTCAGGCTCGCGGTTCGCCAATCGAGAATTGTTATGGCTGACGAGAACACGCGGGTGATCCTTGCCCGACGCCCGGAAGGAGATGCATCTCCAGATTGTTTTACGGTCGAGTCCGCGGCGCTCCAACCGCTGGGCGAGGGCGAACTCAGGGTGGCGGTGGACTACATCTCCGTCGATGCGGGTACCCGGACCATGCTGCGCGGCGAGGGCTTTCATCAACAGGTTGGCCTCGGAGAAACTATTCTTGCCGGCGGCGTCGGGCGGATCGTTGAGTCCACCGATCCCGACTGGCCCGTGGGGCAGGCTGTTCGCGGTGGTCTCGGCGCGCAGACGCTTGCGACGGTAACGCCGAAGGTTATCGAACGGGTGGATGACTCGATCGCGCCGCTGCGGGCCTATCTCGGCGTTCTCGGCGGATCTACCGGCATTACGGCCTGGATCGGCATCCGCTGCGTGGCCAAACCGGGGCCCGGCGATTGTTTTGTGGTCTCCGCGGCGGCTGGTGCCGTGGGCTCTATCGCCGGGCAGATTGCGAAACGGGATGGCGCCCGGGTTATCGGCATTGCCGGTGGCGCTGAAAAGGCGGCCTACCTCGTTGACCGCCTTGGTTTTGATGCGGCCATCGACTACAAAAACGAGGACGTGAACGCCCGGCTGCGGCAACTGGCGCCGGAGGGTGTGAACGTCTTTTTCGATAACGTCGGTGGCCCGATCCTCGACGCAGTCCTCGACAACATCTCCCTGCGGGCAAGAGTTGTTATCTGTGGTGCGATCTCGCAGTACAACGACATGGACAACGTGACCGGCCCGTCCCTTTACCTGCGCCTGGCTGAGCGGCAGTCGCGTATGGAAGGCTTCGCCTACTTTCACTTCCCGGAGCAGATTCCCGTGGCAGCCGCTGAGCTTGCCGGTTGGCTCGCCGATGACTCCCTGGTCCTCGATGAGGAGATTCTTGAAGGGATCGGCCGCTATCCGGAGGCGCTTGCGTTTATGTTTGCTGGCGGCAACGTCGGCAAACTGCTCGTGAAAGTCTAGGTAACGATTAACGCAGGACCAGCTGCGTCTGTGTCACCAGGGCAACTGCTTTGCCCTCGGCGCCCGTGAGTCTGGTCTGCCAGACCGACGTTTTGCCGCCGATGTGAACGGGTGTCGCAACGGCTTCTACGCTGCTGCCGAGCTTCGCGGCGCCAAGGAAGTTGGTTTTGCTTTCGAGGGTGGTGGTGGCTTTAGCGCCTTCCGGAAGATTCAGGAAGGCGCCGATTGCGCCAAGCGTGTCCGCGATCGCCATGATGGCCCCGCCATGCATGATTCGGCCCGTTGTACAAAGCTTCTCGTCGACGGTGACCGTCGCGACGACTCGATCTTTCTCCGCGCTGCTGATCTCCAATCCCAG
>JBCDDI010000608.1:0-2376 GCA_039180365.1 Pseudomonadota bacterium | reverse complement strand
GGGGCGTTCGGTACCGGGAAGTCTTCCAGAAGACTGAGCTGCGTTTGCTCATGGGGCACGAGGCCGAGCCGTTCTCGTGGAATGAGTAACGGGAGCAGATCCAGCAGCTGACAGTCCCCCACACCCAGCGCTTCAAAGAGCGCCCTCGAGTCTTCATAGGCAAGCTCCCGGGCTGCACGCTCGAGGGCTTCATCGGACGACGAGGCTTCCGCAAGACGCTGCAGCATGTCCTCGATCAGCCGGCTGCCCGCCGCCACGTTCTCATCGACGCTGCGCGCTTTGAACCAGTCAATGACCTTCTCCCGGGCGCGGGCGGTACGCATGCACTCGAGGTGCTGGGCTAACCAGGTGCGGGACGGCGCCGGTTCTTCTGCGGTAATGACTTCGACCCGCTGACCGCTTTCGAGCGGATGATTGAGCGCAACCAATCGACCATCCACCCGGGCGCCCCGGCACCGGTGGCCAACCTCCGTGTGCACACGGTAGGCAAAATCGAGGGCCGTAGCCCCTGTGGTGAGGTCGAGGACGTGGCCTTTCGGGGTGTAGACGAAGATCCGCTCTTCGCGGACGCGGTGTCCAAGTTCGAGGCCAATCTGATTCTGACGGATGTGTTCTTCGGCCTCTTCCTGCCACTCAACAACCTGCCGCATCCACTCCATCTTGCGCGCATAGGAGTCGTCTTCAGCGCCGTCGTCCTTATAGGCCCAATGGGCGCAGACACCAAGCTCAGCCTCTTCGTGCATCTGCTGCGTACGAATCTGGACCTCGAGGGTTTTGCCGTCGCTCCAGCTCACTGCGGTGTGAATAGAGCGGTAGCCGTTTTCCTTCGGGACGGCAATATAGTCGTCAAACTCGCTTGGGATGTGCTGCCATGCGGTGTGTATGACGCCGAGGGCGGCATAACACTGGGCGGTATCCGGCACGAGCACTCGAATGGCCCGCACATCGTAAACTTCATCGAGGCCCACGCTCTTGGCGCGCATCTTCCGCCAGATCGAGAAGATATGCTTGGCACGACCGGACACAGCGGCTTCAATATTCTGTGCCTTAAGCCTGGCCTCCATGGTCTGCACAATCTCTTCGATCTCACCTTCCCGTTCGGCACGCCTGCCGTCGAGCTGACTGGCGATGGTTTTGTAGATATCCGGGGCCAGGTAGCGCAGTGCGAGATCTTCAAGTTCCCACTTCAGTTGCCAGACGCCGAGTCGGTTAGCCAGCGGGGCAAAAACCTGATGCGCTTCCTGGCCGATCCGCAAGCGGCGTTCTTCTGCACTCGCTTTCGCCGCCCTGAGCGCAACCACACGTTCGGCGAGTTTGAGCACCGCCACCCGCGCATCGTCGATCATGGAGACAAGCATGCGTTTGATATTCTCGACCTGGTCGCGGGACTCACTCGTCTGCATGCGCGAGTTGGACATCTCCAGGAGACTGGTGTCCGCCATACGGGCAACGGCCCGGACCAGACCGGCAACGTCTTCGTTGACCTGTTCGCAGATTGTTTCGTGGGTAACGGCACCGGTGCGCACCGGGCGATAAAGCAGGGCCGCTGCGAGAGAGGCAGCATCCATGTTGAGGGTCCGGACCAGCGCGGCAAGCTCCAGCCCTTTCTCAAGAAACTCATCGGAGCGATAGGGTAAGCCGCTGATGAGTCCCAGCGCCTGGCCGACAAGCGGTGTTTCTTCGCCGAGTTCAGGCTCCAGCGCCTGAAGCCAGCTGTCAGTGTCTACGCGTCCGTTGCGCAGCGGTACGCTCTCAGCGGTTTTTACCATGGCTTCTGAAACACACCCAGCGTTTCCACATGGGCCGTGTGCGGAAACATGTCGTAGATACCCACCTGTTCCAGTACAAATCCGGCCTGCTGGAGGACGGCCGCATCGCTGGCAAAGGAAGCCGGCGAGCAGCTGACGTAAACACCTCGCCTGGCTTCACTGTTATCCAGCCAGGCTCTCAGGTTCGGACCGGCCCCGGATCGCGGTGGATCCAGTAACAGGTAGTCTGCCTTCCCCAGATTCAGGCAGTCGGCATCATACAGATCCTGTACGGCAAACTCACACCTTGCCTCGAGACCATTCAGGCGCGCATTAAGGCGCGCCCGATCAATGGCTTCTGCCGCCGCTTCGACGCCAAGAACGTCGTAACCCTGTGCCGCCAGCGCCAGCGAAAAGTTACCGATCCCGCAGAACAGATCCAGAACTCGGGAGCCGGACTCTGCCTGCAGCTTGAGCACGGCTGTGCGAACGAGCTTGCGGTTCATGGCCAGATTCACCTGCGTAAAATCCATGGCCTTGAAGCGGAAGTTCAAGCCGAAATCAGGGTTCTCATAATTGAGGGTGTCGCTGGCGGCTGCCCGGTCATCGATGGGTTGAACGGTGTCAT
>JBCDDI010000607.1:0-2384 GCA_039180365.1 Pseudomonadota bacterium | reverse complement strand
TGAGCAGCGTCGGGCAGTCGATCTCCTCCCAGATCGCGGTGGTTTCCTCCGGTGGCACCCGGTAGGCCGGGAATGCGTGCGTGTAGTTGTCATACTTCCAGCTGTAGGTGCCGTCTTCATTCTGATTGCTGCCGTGCACCGTGAGGTGCCTGGCCTGTTCATCGGACAGGTGGGTGTTCGCCGTGCGCATGCGGCCGTAGGCGTCTTCCAAGGTCGGATAACGCCGTGGCTGACGTCCAGCCAGAGATCGGGTGTTGTCCACCCAGCCGCGGATCCGCTCCGCGGGCCCCGCGCCCTCAAAGAGCCCTGGCCAGAGACCAACTCCCTCAAGCAGAACGAGGCGGCTCACGTGTTTCGGATACACACCGGCATAGAGGGCGGCGAGGGTGCCGCCCATGGAATGACCAACGACGACAACCGGATCGAGCCCCCGCTGGCTGACCAGCTGAGCGATGTCGTAGACGTAGTCGACGTGATGGTAGCTGGAGCCTCTGACCCACTCGGAGTCCCCGTGACCGCGGAGGTCCGGAGCGATGATGTGGTAATCATCAGCGAACCGCTCGGCGAACCAGTCCCAGGTGTGGCAGTGATCGTGGACGCCGTGCACGAGCAGCATGTGCGGTGCCCCTTCATTTCCCCAGTCCAGATAGTGCAGCCGCAGGCGCTGCGAGAAGTAGCTGTGCGAAGTGGGTTTTCGGTTCATGTCGTCTCCTGCCTGGGGCGCGGATCAGCTGTGCCGTCGTACGTGAGGTCTGCCGTGATGAGCACTAGCTTAAAGCCTCGAGTTTGTCGCGCCCGAGCAGTCTGTCTTCGAGGCGCTGGAAGGCACCGAGAATGTGGCTCGAAACGGACTGAATCCTGGCAACCCCACGGAGGTCCGGGTGAATGAGCAGCCAGATCTGCTGAGCATCAAGAGGATCGACGTTCCCGATCCGCTCGAGGCGCGGGTCCGAGTCGCCAAGGGAGCAGGGCAGCAGCGTGATTCCCATGCCCGCGGCGGCGGCCGCCTGCTGCAGCAGAATGTTGTTGCAGCGGACGCCGAGCGGGACCTTGGCGAAGGCCCGGGCTTTATAGCCCGGAGCCCGAATGGTCTCGATGCCCGACTCAATCCAGAGCGCCGCCTCCGGCTCCGCAAGGGGATCCACGGCCGCCAGATAGTCCCGGGCACCATAAACGGCGAGGCGGGAGGCGCCGAGTTGACGGCCGATCAGGTCCTCCGGCGGGGAGTCGGTCACCCGGATCGCCATATCTGCCTCACCTCGGGCGAGATCCAGGGCCTGATAGCCGGGGATAAACTCCAGGCGCACCTGGGGATGCTTCCGGGCGTAGGCCGACAGCTCCGGCATCAGCGTGATGGCCAGCACGTCGGGAATAGTGATGCGAACGATACCGGCGACATCGTCGGGCCGGCCTGAGAGCGTCGCCTCGAGGTCGTTGAGGTCGGCGGCCAGGGGCTCGAGGCGGCTGTTGAGTTCGATACCATCCGCCGTCAGCTGCAGACCTGCATGGCTGCGCACGAAGAGCTTTACGCCGAGACGCCCTTCGAGGCCGTCGAGACGACGCGTCACCGTGGACGGATTCACGCCGAGGCGGTCGGCGCTGGCGCGAACGGAGCCGGTCTGCACCAGATTCGCAAAGAAGCGGTAATCGTCCCAGTTGGCCATCGGCTAGCTGTCCATTTGTTAGCGGAAGCGTTTGTTAGCGGAAGCGTTAGCGGATTCACGCAACGCGCACTCCATTCGTTGCAATTATGCAACATATCGTTGCGTTACCAAAGGTTGCACTTGGTGTTACCTCAGGTAACATCGTCTCAAAGTTTGTTGAGGGGTACCCGAAACCTCCCTCCCCTCCCCTCCCTTCGGGTACCCCTCCAATCTTCCCCTCCCTGAACAAGTGGGCAGGGTTAGCGATCACCAGATCACTAACCCTGCCACGTTTTTTCTGAACCGCCCGATTGTCGCGCCGAGGATCCTCCCCGGCGCCTGTCAGCCCGTGGTTGCGTGCGGTGAGTCGAGCCCAGGCTTTCCATTGCGGCTGCACCGAACTACCTTTCTCCAACCCGTCACGACGCCAGCGCTCTGAAACGCCATGCCATCCACAGACACCACCAGCCACGAACACCTCGAGGTGCACCGCTCGGGGCACGTGGCCACAGTCACCTTCAACCGGCCCGATCGAGCGAACGCCCTGAATTTCGAGCATCTCGCGGAAATCGAAGCCGCCGCGCTCTCCTTTCGTGACGATCAGGACACCCGCGTGGTGATCTTCACTGGCGCCGGCAAACACTTTTCTTCCGGCGCGGATCTCACCGATCCGGGCAAAGCCTACGGTGGGCCCCTGGCCTTGCGCCGGCGACGTTCGCGGATCGGCGAACGAGCCATTCG
>JBCDDI010000606.1:0-2387 GCA_039180365.1 Pseudomonadota bacterium | reverse complement strand
GATGCTTTTGCTGGTACCGGCGAGCCGCTTGTGTAGAATTGCCGCCTTTCCTGATTTTATCCCCTTCCCCGAGTATTTATGTGGTTTAAGAATCTTCGCGCCTATCGAATGACCCGCGGCCTGGAACTCAGTGCCGAGCAGCTTGAGGAGCAGCTCTCTGCGCGGGTATTCAAACCGTGCACGCCGGCGCAGCCGCTTTCCGTGGGATGGGTACCTGCGCTGGGCGAGGGCTCTGAAGTGCTGGTGCATGCGGCGGATGGACGTTTCATGGTGTGTCTGCGCCGCGAGGAAAAGATTCTGCCGCCCTCCGTGGTGCGTGATCTTCTGAAGGAGCGCGTCGAAGGCATCGAGGCGCAGCAGGGCCGCAAGGTCTATCGCAAGGAGAAGCTCTCGCTGAAGGATGAGGTGGTGCAGGACTGCCTGCCAAGAGCCTTCAGCCGCCACTCGGAGCTGCGCATGATCATTGATGATCGGGCCCGCTGGGTACTGGTAGATTCCGCCAGCGCCAGTCGTGCCGAAGAGGCGTTGAACCTGCTTCGTGAGTGTGTCGGCACCTTCCCGGTACTGCCGCCTCAAACCACTCATGCGCCCGCCGCGGCTATGAGCAGCTGGCTGAGCCAGAACACCTTGCCGGAAGAGTTTGAGGCCCGTGATGAGTGCGAGTTGCGGGATCTGGGCGAACATCCCGCCGTGGTACGCTGCAAGGGCGTTGAACTGTTTAGCGAGGAAGTTACCCAGCATCTTAGCGGCGGTATGCAGGTCGTGCGTCTGCTGCTTCAGTGGAAGGAACAGCTACAGTTCCTGTTGGGTGATGATCTTGTATTGCGACGCCTTAAGTTCGCTGATGCCCTGGTTAAAGAGAACGATGAACTCATGGACGAAGATCGCTTGGCACGCCTTGATGCGGACTTTGCCCTCATGGCTCCGGCCCTCGTTGCGCTTCAGGACCGGCTCATCGCCCTGTTTGGCGGTGAGGACAACAGCTGATCAACGGTGAGCCGCCGCAGTGACAGCGCCGACTATGCGCAGCTGTTTCTGTCTGGCACACCCCTGCTCGATACTCGGGCGCCCGTAGAATTCGCAAAAGGCTCTTTTCCGACGGCCGTAAACCTGCCCTTCATGACCGACGACGAACGCGCGGCGGTAGGCACTTGTTACAAACAGAAAGGTCAGGATGCGGCGATAGCGCTGGGCCACGAGCTTGTCTCGGGATCCGTAAAAGAAGAGCGCGTAGAAACTTGGGCAGAATTCGCACGACAAAATCCCACAGGCTACCTCTACTGCTTCCGCGGCGGCATGCGATCGCAGATTTCACAGCAGTGGCTTAAAGAGGCCGGTGTCGACTACCCACGCGTCACCGGTGGCTACAAGGCCATGCGCCGATTCCTCATCGACAACCTCGACCGGCTATGCACTACAGCCCAGTTCTGGTTGGTGGCGGGCGCCACCGGCTGTGGCAAAACTCGCTTGGTGACTGCACTTCCGAGGTCCGTAGATCTCGAGGGTTTGGCAAAGCACCGCGGCAGCGCTTTCGGACGTCTCCTTGAGCCTCAGCCCTCACAGATCGATTTCGAGAACGCCATCAGCATTGAGCTTCTGAAGCTGGGTCAAAGTGCGGGACCGGTGCTTCTTGAAGATGAAGGTCGTCTCATTGGACGGCTCTCCCTGCCTGAAAACCTGCGAGAGCGGATGGCTCAGGCGCCGCTTCTGGTGCTTCGGTATCCGTTGGAAGATCGGGTGCAGGTGGTGCTCGAGGATTACATCATCGATTTGGGGCGTCGTTTCTTCGAGTCCCACGGTGAAGACGGCATGGAGCAGCACCGCACTCGCCTGCTTGGAGATCTGGAGCGAACGCGAAAGCGCCTGGGTGGTGAACGCTATGCCGAGGTCTCCCAAATGATGACAATAGCATTTGATGACCAGATAAAGAGCGGCAATATCGAGGCCCACCGGGCCTGGATAGAGACGCTCCTGCGTGACTATTACGACCCCATGTATGAATACCAGCTGTCCCAGCGCGAGGGGCGGTCTCTCGCCGAGGGCACGCGCGAGGAGTTAGCTGCGTACGTGGCAGAGATGTTGGGTGATGCAGAGCAGTAATTCCCTCCGCCAGGATCTGGTGTTCGTGGGTGGTGGTCACACCCATGCACTGGCTCTACGCATGCTGGCTATGAATCCGGTACCGGGATTGCGCATCACCCTGGTCTCGCCCGCACCCTTCACGCCCTACTCGGGCATGCTGCCCGGCCTGATCGCTGGCCACTACACCTTTGAAGAAGCACACATTGACCTGGCCCGGCTCTGCGCCTGGGCGGATGTACGCTTTCTAAAAGATGTTGTGCTGGCAATGAATCCTGCGGAGCAGACGCTCGAGCTGGCTGCTCGAG
>JBCDDI010000605.1:0-2398 GCA_039180365.1 Pseudomonadota bacterium | reverse complement strand
GGCAGCCGGGGCAGGTCGGATCGGCCTCGGCGGCCAGCCGATCGGCCTCGCACTGATACTGGGGGCTGTCGGCCCGCGCCGTGCGGTCGTCGCTGTGCTGACCCGAGGAATCGGCCCGCATGACGGTGTCCTTCCAGTCATCGTCGTCAGCCCAGCGGTAGGGCAGATCGCGTATCCGTCCCGGAACGACGCTGCCGTCCAGGGCCGACAGTGTGTCGATCATGATGCGGCGCTGTTCGGCCCGATCGAAGGCGCGACCGGCCGTGTGACCGAGTGGAAAATCGAGAAACACCGCCCGCGGTGGATTGACGGCGGCAGTGATGGAGCGGGCGGAAGACATCGAGACCGTCGGGATCCCTCTGGCTTCTACAACTCGGGCGATCAGTCCAACGGACTGATGGCATACGGGTCAGGCAGGGACCATGATGGCGACGTCTACTTCATCGCGCACCAGAGCGTCGGCCAAGGCCGGCGCCAGGATGTCTCGAACCTTGCGTGCCGAGTAGATGCCACCCATGAAGGTGTACGCCACAGGCGCCAGGCTGCCGATGCGACCCACCTCGGCCAGGTCCTTCAAGGTCGCAACGGGAAAGACGACGTTTGGATCCTGACGGGCGTCCGTCGTGTCGTAGGCGAAGTGTGACGCGCGAAGCTCAGAGGCGGGCGTAGACGTAGGAATGGCTCGATAGCTGAGGTCGTCTTTAAAGTGAAAGGCGCGCTGCCCCACCCGATAGAGCCCGCCCGAGGCGACGAGACCCACCCGGCATTCTCGGAGCGGTTTGGCCAGCGGTGTAAAAGGGGGTGCCTCCGGCAGCTCCACCCAGCGATAGGGTGGGTAGCCCAGCCCCGCATACTGGTCGCGGGTGCGCTCGATATAGTCAACAGGCGGCGTGGGGGGTGCCTGGGCTTTCCTGGGCACGTCAGTCCGTCCAGCCCGGCCCTTCCTGACCTTCCTGCCTGCCGTCGATCTCAAGCGTGACCCGATCCGTGTAGAAGGACACGTAGCCTTTCAGGGGTTCACACTCGAGATAAGGATCTTCGTAACCCCAGATCACGTTCTCGAGGTTGCCAGCGCCGCCGTCTACGGACCAGTAGCTGGCGTGGCCTTTAAAGGGGCAGTAGGTGCTGTGCTCGGTGGCGGTAAGCCGGGCTTGATCGACGTCTTCCATGGGCAGATACCAGACCGGTCGATGGCGAGTCTCGGTCACCGTGAGGGCCCGCTCCGTTGTTGCCAATACGGTATCCCCCACGAGTACCCTCAGCCGGGCATCGCTCGGACTGATGCTGACGTCGTAGTTGGGGTGTTTCTCGAAACCGGGGGCAGCCTTGCTCATGGTTCGATCTCCAAGCGGTACTCAGGCGCTATCCTGGGGCCATTTCCCGGCAGGCTCAAGAGCGGTTGGCTGAAGGCGGCAGTTTAAGGAAAACAGGGTGCCGGAGGGAGCGGGCGGAGTTGGTTTGACCCGACTTCAGGCTGCCGCGTAAGAAAGCTCGCGGGCGAGATGCTCGTTAATGAGCTGCTGGGCCATGTCCTGGCAGGTGCCACAACCCGTGCCCAGACCGCAGCGCTCAGCCAGGTGGTTGACGTGGCTGACGCCATCTTCCACGGCTTCGCGAATCTCGGTGTCGGTAACGGCATTACAGAGGCAAACGTACATAAACTGGCAATATGCTTAATTAGTGATCGGAATTTAAATGCAAATCGTTATCGATTGCAAGCGTTCCCGAGTCTCAGGTGCGAGTGCAGACCATTAGCACTTGAAAGCGATTTTTATTATATATATCAATAACTTGGGATGAATATTGCTTGCGCCGGTGCGGTCTCTCGGGCATGCTGCGCTCCTCGAATCCAGGGAACAGGACCCCCCATGCAGCCCAACGACCAAGAAATCAACGCGCACCTCAACCGGGCGCTGCGCAACGAGTTGACGGCCATCAACCAGTACTTCCTTCATGCCAGAATGCTGAAGGACTGGGGGCTTAAGGAACTCGGCGATCATGAGTATCACGAGTCCATTGATGAGATGAAGCACGCTGACGACATCATCGAGCGCATTCTCTTTCTTGAGGGGCTCCCGAACCTGCAGGACCTTGGCAAGCTCTATGTTGGCCAGAGCGTGAAGGAAATCTTCGAGTGTGACCTCAAGCTCGAGATGGAAGCCGTGCCTGATCTCAGGGAGTCCATTGAGTTCTGCGAGAAAGCGGGCGACTTTGTAAGCCGGCAGCTGTTCACGAGCATTCTCGCCTCCGAAGAGGAACACATCGACTGGATCGAAACGCAGCTCAACCTGATCGACAGGGTTGGCGAAAAGCAATACATCCAGCGCCACATTCAGGTGACCTGATCCGCATCGCGCGCAGCCTGCCTCAGGTCAGCGTGTGCTGCTCCTCAGTTCAG
>JBCDDI010000604.1:0-2401 GCA_039180365.1 Pseudomonadota bacterium | reverse complement strand
TCTCCGCTTCTTCTGTTCGAGGCCCGCTGCCGGAACAACATCAAGAATAAGGGCCCGGGCCCGATTCAGTAGCACGCCGGTCGGTTCGCCGTTGGCGTCTTTGACAATCTCGCCCCCGGAGGGAGACGGTGTCTCCGTCGAAATCCCCGCCACATCCAGCGCCGCCTGATTCGCCAGAAGCCCGAAGCCGCGACGACCGAGAAGCACCACCGGGTTATCGGGACTTACCGCAGAGATCGGCCCCTCAGTCGGCAGATCGTCGGCCCAGGCGCCCTCGTCCCAGCCGCCGCCAACGATCCATTCACCCGGCGCGGCAGTGGCCAGTCGCTCGGTGAGGACCTCGGCCATGGCGGCAACACTGACCGCTTCGCTGACGTCAATCCGTTCCGCCTGCTCACCAAGCTCCTGATAATGTCCGTGGCTCTCAATGAGCCCCGGCAGCACCGTGGCGCCGGCAAGATCTATGACCCTCGTCTCATCTTTAACAAAGGGGTCCACGGTCTGGGCGGAGCCAACGGCAACGATCTGATCCCCGCGAATGGCAACGGCACTGGCATCGGGTTGCCACTCGCCATTCGTCCACGGCGCATCCGGCGCCGGAACGCCATCGCCATCGGGATCGCTCCAGCGCAGGGTGTAGATCCGTCCCCCCGTGAGCACCAGCTCTGCGGCAGCCCCTGCACCAGCGGGGACTTCGGCGTCATCAACATACACCGCCGATTCCTTTTCCGGGGCACAGGCAGCGCTGCTGGTGATGAGGCAGAGCACCAGGAGTCGCCTGAAGCGGGCGGGGCGAAAGGCTGGGAGCAGTCTCATTCAGGATCCTGAGCAGAAAGAAGCCATCCACTCTAGAAGAGCCTGCCATGGCTTGCTAGGGTCGGTCGTTTCCTGGGGAGGACCACCTATGAATCTGAGCGATGTCGATGCAACGGCCGCCGGCTTTTCCCGAGAGCGGCTCGAGCGAATCACCCCGCATCTCGAAACGCGCTATGTGACCCCCGGCAAAATCGCCGGCTGTCAGGTCGCCGTCGCCCGCCATGGGCAGCTGGCCTACTTCCGCAACTTCGGCCACCGCGACCGGGAGCGGCAGCTGCCCATAACGGACGATACGATCTTCCGGATCTATTCGATGAGTAAGCCGATCACCTCGATCGCCCTCATGCAGCTCTACGAGCAGGGTCACTTCCAGCTCAACGATCCCGTGCACCGGGTGATCCCGAGCTGGCGCGACCAGCAGGTCTACGTCAGCGGCGACGGTGAGAACATGGTCCTGGAACCGGTGCGCCAGCCCATGACCTTTCGCCACGTACTCTCGCATATGACGGGGCTATCCTACGGCGCAACCAAACACCCGATCGATAAACGCTACCGGGCCGAGCAGGTCACCCGGGAGCAGGGCGAAACCCTGGAAAGTTTTGTCAACAAGCTCGCCCGGGTACCCCTCTACTTCCAGCCCGGCGAGCAGTGGCTGTACTCCTACGCCACCGATGTCTGTGGGCACCTCGTCGAGGCCCTGTCCGGTCAGCCGCTAGATGCCTATTTCGATGAGCACATCTTTGAACCGCTGGCGATGACGGATACCGCCTTTCACGTCAGTGAAGATAAACAGGATCGACTGGCCGCCAACTACCAGCGCGGCCCCGATAAGACCCTCAAGCTCCTCGATGATCCGACCACAAGCAGCTATCTCAGCAAACCGACCTTTCTCTCCGGCGGCGGGGGCCTCACGGGGACCACGGCGGATTACCTCAAGTTCTGCGAAATGTTGCGCAAGCGGGGTCAGGGACCAAACGGACGCATCATCGGCAGCCGGACCCTCGATCTGATGACCCGCAACCATCTGCCGAACGGCGACCTCTCCACCATGGCCATGGGTGCCTTTTCAGAAACCGCCTATGACGGCGTCGGCTTCGGCCTTGGCTTTGCCATGTCTCTCGACGAGGTTGCCGCCGGCGGGCTTGGTCAGGGTGACTTCTACTGGGGAGGTGCCGCGTCAACGATCTTCTGGGTGGATCCGGTAGAGGACCTGGAAGTGGTGTTCATGACGCAGCTGATGCCATCCGCGACCTTCAACTTTCGCGGTCAGCTGAAAAACATCATCTACAGCGCCCTGGAAGACTGACGCCTCGCTCTGCCGACGCAGAGACGCTCGATTCAACTCGTCCACCGCACCTCAGGCGGCGTCGTTGATGCGCGCCTCCGTGAGCACTTTACCCTCGTCGCTGCTGACAAGGGCGATGGCGTCCCCCGCTCTGACAACGTCAAAGGCCGCGTCCCAGAAGATTGGCCGACGGAAAAAGATGTCGAGATCCAATGTCTCCAGAACGCCAGCGGCGTAGAGGGCGTTCACCAGATAGTGCACGCCCATGCCGCCGCCGATAAGCGGCGCCCGGAAACCGGC
>JBCDDI010000603.1:0-2404 GCA_039180365.1 Pseudomonadota bacterium | reverse complement strand
TTGCCGACGAGATCCGGTTGCAGCTGTGCACCGCCGCCACCAACTGCGGCAAGAGATGAGGTGTCGTAGCTGCCGAACTCTGGATGGGCGATGAGCTCCCGGGCCATGGTTGGTACACCGGTAAAGGTGCTCACCTTTTCCCGCTCAATGAGCTTCAGCGCCTCGAGCGGATCCCACTTATACATGTGCACGAGCTTGCCGCCGTTCAGGGTCATGCCGTGGGCCACGCAGTTGTTTGCGGTCACGTGGAACAGAGGGGTCGTTACCAGCGCGGCCGGCGGCGGCGCATCCTCGGCGGGGGCAGGCACGGGGTTACCCATACGCTCCGCCAGGGCGGTGCCAAGACCGGCGGCGAAGGCGAGGTTCATGATGTTGTTCGTGCACCCACGATGGGTGAGCTGGGCGCCTTTCGGATGCCCCGTGGTCCCGGAGGTGTAGAAAATGCAGGCGTCGTCATCCGGGTCGATGGCGACGTCGGGCAGTTCACCGCCGTGATTGACGAGCTCCGACCAGGGCACCACCCCGTTAGCGGCTGCGGTACGCACGCCGACAATCTTCATGGGCGGCAAAGCATCGATATGCTCCAGGGCCCGGTCGAGACGTTCCTGATCGGCGATGAGCACCTTGGGTGCTGAATCGTTCAGCCCGTATTCGAGCTCAGGCCCGACCCACCAGGCGTTCACGCCGACAACGGCAGCGCCGATGCTGACGATGGCCCAGTAGGAAAGGAGCCACTCGGGATAGTTGCGCATGGCGATGGCGACGCGGTCGCCCGGTTCAACACCCTGGGCCTGAAGCCAGTTGGCAATGGCGGCCACCCGCCGGTGCGCTTCTGCGTAAGTGATGCGCTCGTCCTGATAGATCAGATAGTCAGCCTCGCCGTGCTGAGCCGAAAGCAGCCACACGTCCCGAAGCGTCGGCGGCGCGCCGGCAAACGCCTTTATCTGCTGTCCCCTGACATCCACTTCGGTAATCTCGAAGGGTCCACCTTTCCCGGTGATGGCGTCCCAGACTTCGCTAAGCTCCTGATACATCGAGTTCCCCCAGGTCAAAACAGCCGCGTACTGTAAGATAGTTCTTCGGCTTGTGCGAGAGAGCAGGAACTAATGGGACGAATCCTCCAGGGACTCTGGACCGGACTTGGTCTCCTCTTGAGCGTGGCTGCACAAGCGGCGTCCGGTGTGAGTTCGGAGCCCGGTGAGGAAGGCCCGACGCGGGCCGCGAACTATGGTGTGCTGATCCCCGATCGCGCCCCCGGGCGCAGCGAAGGCAGCGGCCCCTACGACGAGCTTGTGATCGCCAACGTCATGCTCGTCAACGGCGAAGGTGCGCCGCCCATGGGGCCGGTGAACATTCACGTCAGCGTCGATCGGATTACCCGCATTGCCGGCGGGGGAGAGCCGGAAGCCATGCCTAAGCGGGAGATCCTCGATGCCGAAGGGATGTATGCGCTGCCGGGCTTCGTAGATGCCCACGCCCACATTGGCAACTTCGGCCAGGGCCTTACGGGCCCGGTGACGCCCCCGGAATACATTTTCAAGCTCTGGCTGGCCCACGGCATTACCACGGTCCGGGAAACCGGGGCGCTCATGGGCCTCGACTGGACTCTTGAGCACAAACGTCGAAGCGCCGAGGGCTCAATCACCGCCCCGCGGCTGGTGGTGCACAGTATGTTCCCGGGCACGGTGATCACGGACCCGGACTCGGCCCGGGAATGGGTGCGAGCCGTGCATCGCAAGGGCGCCGACGGGGTGAAACTTCGAGGCGGCCGCGATGCGGCGCTGACGGCCGTCATGGAAGAGACCCAGAAGCTTGGCATGGGCACCTCGCACCATCACGACCAGACGGCCGTGTACAAGGTCAACGTGCTCACCAGCGCACGGATGGGCCTGGACAGCATGGAGCACTGGTACGGGCTGCCGGAGGCGCTCTTCTATGACCGGACCATTCAGAACTACCCGCCGGACTACAACTACTCCGACGAGCAGTGGCGCTTCGGACAGGCCGGGCGGCTCTGGCAGCAGGCCGCAAAGCCGAACTCCGAGCACTGGAACGCCGTCCGCGACGAGCTCCTGACCCTCGACTTTACGCTTGTACCCACCTTCACCATCTACGAAGCCAACCGGGACGTAGCCCGGGCTCGGGATGCGGAGTGGCACGCTGAATACACCTGGCCAGGGCTGCAGCGGTTCTTCATGCCCGATCCGCGCCTGCACGGCTCTTACCACTTTGATTGGACGACAGCCGACGAAGTTGCCTGGCGTGAGACCTTCCGACTCTGGATGACCTTCGTGAACGACTACAAGAACCACGGGGGCCGGGTAGCCGCAGGCTCGGACGCGGGATTTATCTTCAAGCTGTTCGGCTTTGCCTATATCCGGGAGCTTGAAATGCTGCAGGAAGC
>JBCDDI010000602.1:0-2414 GCA_039180365.1 Pseudomonadota bacterium | reverse complement strand
GGCGACGCTGCCGAAGCAGACGCTGAAGAGGACCAGTAATCGTCCCGGGGCCCCGGTTGCACCGGGGCCCGTTCCCACCGCTGCGCCTGCACGGCGTAGCGTTGCTTCAGACGTAGCGCCGCCTCAAGAATGCCGGTCTCTTATTCGCCGGCACCCGTCAGTACCCGCCAGCCCGCCATAACCTCCGCCAACTGCTGCCATACGCTGTCAGCATTCATGCTTCGAATCGCTGCCGCACACTGACTGCACGAGGTTGAAGGCCTACAATGGCGGGTCATCTTTTCAACGGATAATCACTGTGGTTCAGGCCGTCGCAGAGTTCCAGGTTGTGGCTGATTACAAGCCCGCCGGCGATCAGCCGACGGCGATTGCGACCCTCGTGGAGGGGATCGAATCGGGCCTCGCGCACCAGACGCTGCTGGGTGTTACCGGTTCCGGCAAAACCTTTACCGTAGCGAACGTGATTCAGGCCGTGCAGCGGCCGACGATCGTTATGGCGCCCAACAAAACGCTGGCGGCCCAGCTTTACGGCGAGTTCAAAGAGTTCTTTCCACACAACGCCGTGGAGTACTTTGTTTCCTACTACGACTACTACCAGCCCGAAGCTTACGTACCTTCCTCTGATACCTATATCGAGAAGGATGCGTCCATCAACGCGCACATCGAGCAGATGCGGCTCTCGGCGACCAAGGCACTCCTCGAGCGGCGCGATACGATCATTGTCGCTTCCGTATCAGCCATCTACGGCCTTGGTGATCCGCAGTCTTATTTGAAGATGGTGCTGCACCTCGATCGCGGCGACCGCGTTGATCAGCGTTATGTGGTGCAGCGCCTCGCGGAGCTTCAGTACACGCGCAATGACATGGCCTTTCAGCGGGGCACTTACCGGGTGCGCGGCGATGTGGTGGACATCTTCCCGGCAGAGTCTGAGAAAGAAGCCGTGCGGGTGGAACTGTTTGACGATGAGATTGAAAACATCTCGCTGTTTGATCCGCTTACCGGTGAGGTCATCAATCGGGTGCCGCGCTACACGGTCTTTCCCAAGACACACTACGTAACGCCGCGGGAACGGATACTGAACGTGCTCGATGAGATCAAGGATGAGCTCAGGGATCGCCTGAAATACCTGCAGGATCATCACAAGCTCGTAGAAGCCCAGCGCCTCGAGCAGCGCACGCGCTTTGACCTCGAGATGATCAAGGAACTCGGCTACTGCCAGGGTATCGAGAACTACTCCCGCTATCTTTCCGGGCGCCAGTCCGGCGAGCCGCCGCCGACGCTCTTTGACTATCTGCCGAAAGACGCGCTGATGATCATCGATGAATCCCACGTAACGGTCCCGCAGGTGGGCGGGATGTATAAAGGGGACCGCTCCCGGAAAGAAACCCTCGTTGAGTACGGCTTCCGGCTGCCGTCGGCGCTCGATAACCGACCGCTGCGCTTCGATGAGTGGGAGGGCCTGAGCCCGCAGATGATTTTTGTATCGGCCACACCCGGCCCCTACGAAGGCGAGTTTGCCGGTCAGGTGGCTGAACAGGTCGTGCGTCCCACGGGTCTCGTGGATCCGGAGGTCATCATCCGCTCAGCTTCAACTCAGGTGGACGACCTGCTCGGCGAGATCAACACAACCGTCGCAGCCGGTGACCGCGTGCTGGTCACCACGCTGACAAAAAGGATGGCCGAAGACCTCACCGAATATCTCGATGAGCACGGTGTGCGCGTGCGCTACCTCCACTCGGATATCGATACGGTGGAGCGCATGGAGATCATTCGCGATCTGCGCATCGGTGAATTCGACGTGCTGGTTGGCATCAACCTGCTTCGGGAAGGCCTCGATATGCCCGAGGTCTCCCTCGTGGCCATTCTCGACGCGGACAAAGAGGGCTTCCTCCGAGCTGAGCGTTCACTGATTCAAACGATTGGTCGGGCTGCCCGGAACGTTAACGGTCGGGCCATTCTCTATGCGGACACCATGACCGGTTCCATGGAAACGGCCATTAGCGAAACCAATCGCCGGCGGCAGAAGCAGCTCGACTTCAACGAGGCGCACGGCATTACGCCGAAGACGGTGCAGAAGCGAGTGGCCGACGTTATGGAAGGGGCGCGGGTGGCCGGCCCGGGAGCGGCTCGGGGACGGAACCGCAGCAACGGCCGAGAAAGCAGCAAGCCCCTGCGCGAGGTGCCTTCCGATCCCAAGGCGCTCGGCAAGTTCCTCACCGGACTCGAAGAGCAGATGCTCGAACACGCCCGGAACCTTGAGTTTGAGGAGGCGGCGCGACTGCGGGATGAAATTCATCAGATCCGTGAGGAGCAGCTCGTTAATCCTGCGTGACCTGATAGGACACTGAATGCTCTCGCGAGCGCAGTGGTGTTCGGCTGACTGCGCGGCTTTTCCCCAACCTCAACGAAAAAAG
>JBCDDI010000601.1:0-2414 GCA_039180365.1 Pseudomonadota bacterium | reverse complement strand
GGCCGGCTCGTGAAACGGTGCCTCCAGGCTGACGAGCTTCCAGGGGCCCTGGCGGACGAAACCGTGGCCCCGGTGGTAGAGCATAGTCACGTAGTCGTCTTCGTGAAGTTGCGACGATTCGCCAGCCAGGAGGCCGGTCAGGCTCGTGCCGAGGGGCTGCGCTGCCTTCTCAGATGGATAACGGGCTCCCGCAACTTCGAGGAAGGTGGGTGCCAGGTCCATCACCGTAAGATAGCTGTGGTTGATCGTGCCTCGTGCGCCGACGCCTTTGCCAGCCATGATCAATGCCGCGGTAATACCGCCTTCGAGTGCGTAGTTCTTGTAGCGACTGAAAGGCGCGGAGCTGGCTTCCGCCCAGGCGGCGCCATAGGACACCCAGGATTCCGGCGTTCCCATCTGCTCATAGGCGTTGCTGTAGTTGGCGCGTACGAAGGGGCGATAGGGTCCGCTCTCGTAGAAGTCGGCACCCTCCGCACCGTTATCGGACATGAAGACGATGAGCGTTCGCTCATAGAGGCCGTTTTTCTTGAGATAGTCGAGCAGACGACCGACGTGATCGTCCAGGTTTTCGACCATGGCAGCGTAGAGTTCCATCTCCCGGGCTTCCCGGCGCTGTTCCTCCGCCGTGAGTTCCGTCCAGGGCGTAACAGCCTCGCTCCGCGGCGGCAGCTCGCTCTCCTCGGGGATAATTCCCGCCGTCTTCAGATTGCGTAAGTTCTCTTCCCGCTGGGCGTCATAGCCGGCGTTGTACTGCCCTGCGTAGCGATCGAGTTCGTCCGCTGGTACCTGCAGCGGCCAGTGCGGACTTGTGTAGGCAGCCATTATGAAAAAGGGTTGCTCTGAGTTTTTGTCCGCTTCGAGATAGCTGATGAGCTTGTCTGTGTAGAGTTCTGTGCTGTAGGCGCCCTTGGGCCAGCTAACCGCTTTGCCATCTTCCCGGTAGATGGAACCCTGCTCACGGAAGCCCTTGCCATGCCAGTGATGGCCAGCTCCCTGGGTCAGCACGAAGGAGCGTTCGAAGCCGGCCGCTTTCGGGCTGTGCGCCTCTGCCGTGCCGAGGTGCCATTTTCCGGCGATGTAGGTGTGGTAGCCGGCCTGGTGCAGCAGTTCAGGGAGCGGGGTGATGCGATCGGAAAGGTAGCCTTCGTAGCCGGGCAGGTGCTGGCTGACCCGGGCGCTTGGATACTGCCGGCCAACGCCGGCGATGTGGTTGTTGTTGCCGCTGAAGAGCATGGCGCGGGTGGGCGCGCACTGCGGGGCGGTATGGAACTGGCTGAAGCGAATGCCTGCGTTGGCGAGACCGTCGATGTTCGGCGTGCGGATACGACTGCCGAAGCTACCGAGATCGGCATAGCCAAGATCATCAGCCACGATCAGCAGAATGTTCGGACGGTCTTCTGCGGCTGCTGAGTAGGTGAGCAGGCAGAACACGAGCAGTGCAAACGGCTTTGATGACACGGGTAGCTCCCTAGCTGCGCCTGCACTTCAGTACCACGAACTTCCGGTTCGCAGCCACTGTTTCCGTGCGTTCGAAGAGACGCTGCAGCTTCACGTGGTAGCCGAGGTGGCGATTGCCGACCACCCAGAGTTCGCCGCCGGTTCTCAGCGCGCTGAAGGCTTGTGTGAAGAGTCGTTCCGCAATGGATGCGTCCTGCTGCGCACCGAGGTGGAAGGGCGGGTTGCAGAGCACCAGGTCGAGGCTTCCGGCCGGGCAACCGGTGAGACCGTCGCCCTGCAGAAAACGGAACCTTTCCGCGTTGCCGAAGTTCTCCCGGGCGCCAAGTCTGGCTGACTCGATGGCGAGGCTTGAGTCGTCGTAGAAGTCGACTTTGGCCTCGGTGTTGCTGCGCGCGACCGCGAGGCCCAGCAGACCGTTACCGCAGCCGAGATCGGCGATGCGCTTTGCGGCGGCCAGCGGTATTTTCGGGAACTGTTCCAGCAGAAAGCGCGAGCCGATGTCGAGGCGGCTCGCCGCGAATACGCCGGGGAGGCTTACTACTTCGAGATCAAAAGGCTCGACGGGGTAGCGGAACGGAACAGGCGGACTACCGGTTAAAAAGTCGTCGAAGCGACTGACGGAGAGCCGGGACTTGCGACGTCCGAGGGTCGTATGCGTGGGTCCGATTTCCGCGGAGAGCGTTTCCAGCATGCTCTTGCTCAGGTACTTGTCCATGACTCCGCAGAGCAGGGTTGCGCCCGGCGTCATCTGCGGTCGCAGACGCTGGCAGTGGGCTCGGAGCAGCTCAATGTCCTTCGGCATGCGCATCAGCACAAGCTCATAGCGTCGGTCCGCTGGCAGTTGCAGCCAGTCGTGTTGAGCCACCGGAGCAAGATCGTTTGCCGCCAGGTTTTCTCTGGCACTCAGGGCAGCACAAGCTGAGTGATGAACAGTTTCCGGCGCCTTAGAGGCGAGG
>JBCDDI010000600.1:0-2425 GCA_039180365.1 Pseudomonadota bacterium | reverse complement strand
TCGGCGTCAAACCGGCGATGGTGGTCAGCGACGTCAGGAGCACGGCCCGGAATCGTGAGCGCACGGCGTGCTCGAGGGATACGCGAATGCTCTCACCGGCTTCCAGATGCCGTTTGAAAAAGCTGATGAGCACGATGGAGTCGTTCACGACGATGCCGGTGAGCGCAAAAAAGGCGAGCATGGTCATGGCGCCAACTTCCCAGCCGGTTACCCAGTGGCCGAACACCGCACCTGTGAAGCCGAAGGGGATCGCCATCATGATGGCCAGCGGCCAGAGATAGGAAGAGAAGGTCCAGGCCAGGATCAGATAGATCAACACCAGCGTCAGCACTCCGCCGAGGGCCATGGTCTCCATGACGATCTTGTCCTGCTCGGACTTGCCGCCGAGGCCATAGCTCAGATTGTGCCGGTCGAGAATGGCGGGCAACTCCTTCGCCACAACGTTCTGTGTGATGGCCATGGCGTTGGCCTGCTGCGGGTCCACATCTGCAGAGACGGAAACGGTCATGCGCCCGTTCGTGTGTCTGATGACGTCGATACCGCGACGGTTGTAGAGAATGGCAACGTTGGACAGAGGCACGTAGCCGCCGGCGTCGGTGCGGATCGGGAACTGCTGCAGACGGCCAAGATCGTCGCGCTCTGCGTCCGGCAGCATGACCCGTACTTCGAGCTCGGCGTCGTTTTCGTTGAAGATCTGGACCCGGGCCCCGGAGTAGGCGGCGCGCAGCTGCCGGCCGATGGCATCGGAACTTAAGCCCAGTGAGCGGCCCATGGGGGTCAGCTCGAAGATGATCTGCTCGCGGCCGTAGGGGAGGTTGTCCACGACGTTGGAGACACCGGGGTAGGAAGCCAGCGCTTCCGCGAGCTCCTCGGCCCCTGCCTTCAGCGCATCGATGTTGTCACCGGAGAGCACCAGCGTCATATCCGGCATGCCGTTGTTCTGACCGCCGTTAACGGCCAGCGTCAGCTGTTCAACGGTGTTCGGTTTATCGATCTTTTCCCGCCATCGGTTCACAAAGTCCTGCGGCGAGGCAGAACGGTTCTCCTCGAAGGCGTAGCTCCCGGCGATGGACGCGTACTGCTCACCCGTCATGCGCTCGTCGGAGAACTCGGCGAGGTTGTACTTGGTGGTCCAGCCGAGGAGGTTCTGCGCCTGGGTTTCCTCATGGGTGGCCAGCAGCGTGGCCTCGAGTTCGGCGAGGAAACGGGCCTTGTCGCTGTCGGTCGCCGCGGAAGAAAACTCGACGTTGGCCTCGATGCTCTCGAAGTCGAAGCCGGTGACGAAAGCGAAGCCGACGTGACCCGAGGCCATAAGCGAGATGGCAATCATGAAGCCGCCGACGGCCGCACAGACCGTGGCCCCCGGATAGTCGAGGGCGCGCCGGACGAGCGGCATGAAGCGGTCGTCCCGGAAGCCGAAGAACGCCCGTTCGAAGCGGGCCCGCCAGCTCGAGGGTGCCGGTGCTTCTACCTTGCCGAGGCTGGCCGTGAGGTGCCCCGGCAGCACCAGGAAACATTCCACGAGCGAGGCAATGATTACGCAGAGCAGGACCGTTGGCAGGGCAAGCACGGCGGCGCCCATCTCCCCGCCCATGATGATCAGCGGCAGAAAGGCAGCCAGGGTGGTCATGGAGGAGGTGACCACGGGGACCCACATCCGTGAGGCACCGGCGACGGCCGCGTCCAGCGGTGACTTGCCGGCCTCGAAGTGGGTGACGGCGTCCTCCCCGACCACAATTGCGTCGTCAACGACGATGCCGAGGGCCATGACCAGTCCGATCAGGGCAATAAGGCTGATACCGTAACCGAAGACCAGGTGAAAGATCGCCAGCGCCAGCATGAAGCTCACGGGGATGCCGATCATGACCCACCAGCCGACGCGCCCATTCAGGAACAGAAACAGGATGCCGATCACCAGTACGAGGCCCGTGAGGCCGTTCTTCACGATCATGCCGAGCTGTGCGCCGAGCAGTTCCCAGACATCGCCGGTGATGGAAATCTCAATCCCGTCCGGCAGCCCGGGCCTAGTTTCCTCAAGCCAGTCCATGACGATTTCCCGGGCTCGGTAGGCGTCGGCGTCGGTTGCGCGCCAGAGCTGCATGCTGACGGCGGGACGACCGTCGTTGGTGACGATTGGCTGACCGCGCTGCGGGCGACGGAGCACCTCGGCAATGTCGCCTAGGCGGATCACCTGGTCGCCGGAGGTGAGAAAGAGCTGCTCAAAGGCGAGCGAATCCCGGCGCTGGTCGAGGCCCCGGAGCTGACGGCTGCCCTGACCGGCGCCGACGGTGCCAGCGGGCAGGTTCTGGCTGACCCGGGCCACTTCCCGAGCCAGCTCATCGAGGGTGAAGTCGAAAGCCCAATATCGAAAACCATCGTTGCGCGTGCTTGCTTGAACCACCCAATAGAAAGTCTTCATTTGAAG
>JBCDDI010000599.1:0-2429 GCA_039180365.1 Pseudomonadota bacterium | reverse complement strand
TCCGCCGCCACAGGCAGTGAGGAGTGTGACGTAGATGGCCAGCGGGACGCTGATGGCCAGCCGATGGGCCGCCGGTTTCTTCAGTGGGTCCATAGTCATCCGCCTTTCCATCCGCCTTCTCATCCGCCTTCCATGGTCGCCATCAGAGGCTTTGACTATGAGTGCGTTTCGCGACTTTCAGCCATGATGGAAACTTGAGGAAAGTCTCCGGCGTTCAGGATTGGTGGGTCAGCGCTGGTTTGTAGCGGGGGCTGCCGGCACTTCTGCCGCGAGGTTGAAACGGTTGGCGAAGGCGCGATGCCTGCTTTCCGCCCTACTGAGCGCTGCTTCGAAGTCGGGCCTGCCGGCGAGCCGGTCGAAGCCGGCGCCTTGCCGGAAGCAGGCGACGCAAAAGAAGCCCCCATCCACGGCCTGACCCACCGCCGCTTCCGCCAGTTCTTCGGAGCCGGCCAGAGCGAGCAGCTGCGCCTCTCGGAATGCCGCTGAGCCATCCAGAGGTGGGTGGTGGTCCCGGCGTGCCCAGATCGTTTCCAGAACGGCGACGACAGAGGCCGGGTCGTCGTTCAGCCAGGCCTCGAGTGCGGCGGCATAGTCGGTGTAGGTGCTGCGGTTGTCGTCTGACCGGAGCCGGTCGAGCAACTCCCTGGCGCGCACCTTCTCGCCGCTCATAGCAAACGCCAGTGCACGGTGATAACGCATGAAGTCGATGGGTTTGGTCGGCGCCAGGGCGAGAAAACGCGCATAGTCGCCGCTGTGCATGAGGCTCATGGGAAGATCCACCATCTCCAGGGAGAGCGCGAGGGGATCTTCAGCCAGCAGACGTTCCGTGATCTCCGTCGAGTGAGTGAGAAACCCGGCGTAGACGAGAGTCTGCAGGGCGGCGTAGTTCACATAGACATCGTCCGGATAGGCCTGGAGCAGGGGTTGCAGAGCTAGCCAGGCCGCCTCGGCGTCGCCGGTTTCGGCGTCGATGATGGCCTGCAGGTAGTGAGCGGCGATGTGTTCGGGATCAATTTCGAGGGCCCGGGAAAGTGCAACTCTTGCGTTGGCGATGTACGACCCATCCCGACCGCAGCCCCAGATCTGTGCCCAGTGCGCCTCTGCCAGCTGCGCCCAGGCGCGCGGCGCTTCCGGGTTCAGTTCGACGGAGCGCTCCAGGAGCGAGCGCGCCCCGATGCCGCAGTCTTTCCCCGAGTAGAGCTCCCAGTCAGCGAACATGATCAGACGGAAGGCTTCCACCTCGATGGGACTGAACTCGCGATGGACGTAGGGCAGCTCTATCGTCAGGTAGTAGAAGATTCGCTCGATGATGGCCTCCCGATAGGCCTCCAAACGAGGGACCGGCGTATCAGAGCTCATGCGGGGTATCTCGAAGACGTTTAACGGCGAGGTGACGGTTTCGTTGCCCGACTGGCTGTCGATGAACATGTGCAGCAGGACGTTGGCCTCACCCGGGTTGTCGACGAGGCGCCCGTGGACGAGATATTGCGGGTCTATTTCGTTGCCTGGCTCTGCCGTCGAACCGGCTGAGCGCCACTCCAAGGCGACGTCGTCCCGACCCAGGTGCTCCGCCACAGCGGACCTCAGCCGGTCGTTCAAGGCCAGACCGACGACCGCAAGGGAGGGTGCCTCGGGACTGATGGTGATCGGTGTTATGGCAACCGACGGCGGTGGCAGGTGTTCGGGCTGATGCAGAAAAAACGCAGATGCCCCGGCGGTGATGCCGAGGAGAATCAGCGCCCAGGCACCGCGACGCAGCCAGTGGGATGAGTCCGTTTTTGCAGCAGTGGGCGGCGACGGGCTGGGGTGGATCAGGAGCCGGTAGCCCTCTTTGGGGATGGTCTCGATGTACGCTGGTGCGGCCGAATCGTCAGCCAGGGCTCGCCTGAGCTGGTAGACGCAGCGGGACAGCACTTCATCGCTGACTTCCGCTCCGGGCCAGACGGCCGCGAAAAGTGCCGATCGACTCACTACCTCGCCGGGATGCTCGGCCAGTAGCGTTAGCACCGCGATGGCCTTCGGCTCCAGCTTCGCCGTTTGCTCGCCCACGCTGATCCGGCGCTCGGCGGGATTCACGTGCGCATGACTCAGCCAGAACTCGCGGTGGGCTCCGTTCATGCCTTTCTGTTCCCCAGGGGCACCGGTCCGAGGTCGAGGAAATCAGGGTACCTAAATTGTGGCCCTGTGTTGTGAGTCAGATGCGTGAGCGGCTGGGGTCGCGTGCTCAGCCGCCCTCGACGCACGCCGATTTAAAGGCAATCTTGTTTGCATTAAGACGCAGATTCGATCCTCAGGAACTTTCCCTCATCCTTCCATCATGGCTTTTTGCCTCAATCAGCCACTAACTTAGGCAGGCTGCTTGGAGGATGGGCGAATGGAACTTGCACCTCGGGGACGACGGCTGGCGCGCTACCAACGATGGTTTTGGG
>JBCDDI010000598.1:0-2435 GCA_039180365.1 Pseudomonadota bacterium | reverse complement strand
GCATGATCCGCCTTTGCGTGGGCATCGAGCACATCGACGACATCCTGGCCGACCTGACTCAGGCGCTGGAAGCCGCTGCTTGATGCTGCAGGCGACGGTACGCCCTTCAGGCGACTAACGCTTTCAGGCGACTTTATGCCTTCAGGCGACTTCACGCCTTCAGGCGACTTCACGCCTTTAGGCGACTTCACGCCTTCAGGCGACGGCGTCCTCGCGGTTCGGTAGCCGGATCACGGCGCTGATGCAGCCGGCGAGGACAAAGGCCGTCGCCCAGACGCCGAAGGCGGTGACGTAGGTCCCGGTCTGGTCGGCGATGTAGCCGGTGATCAGCACCCAGAAGGTCGCCGGCGCCAGGAAGAAGGAAAGCAGCCCGTTCACCCGGGAGAACTTCCGGGCGCCGAAGAGTCTCGAGATGAGTACGGAACGCACAGGCACCATGCCGCCGAAGCCGAGACCGAAGAGGCCAGCCGCAAGGGTCAGGCCCAAGTAGTTTTCCGTGCTCAGGAAGATGATCGTTGAGGTGAGGTAAGACGCCACGGCGCACATGACGGTCAGCTTTGCGTTCATGTGGTCCATCATCCAGCCCCAGACCAGTTTGCCGGCGATGGCGAACCCTCCGGCGATGCCGAGCAGGTAGGAGGCTTCGAAGATCGTGTAGTCGAGCTCTGTCGACATGTAAGTCGGCAGATGCGTGATCATCGCGCTGTAGACCCCGTTCATGAGCCCGAAGGTGATGACCACACTCCAGAAGGCGCGGGAGGTCAGGAACTCCCGGTATACGGCGACGACGTTCTGCTTAGGTGCCGGCTCAGCGGATGCCGTCGAGGCGCCCGTGTCTGCCAGCTGCGGCGCCGGGTCTCCATCCGGGTACTGGCCGACCTCAGCCGGCGACTGCTTCACAACGATAAGCGTCAGCGGTACGACGAAGACCAGCAGAACGGCCGCATAGAGCAGATAGGTGCTCCGCCAGCCGATGGTCTCCGACAGCCAGGTGGCAACCGTTGGCATAACAACGCCCGCCACGGAGATACCCATGATGGCGATACCGAGGGCCATGCCGCGATTTCGCGAAAACCAGTTCACCATCAGCTTCGTCTGCGCCAGCGGGCCAACGCCCGTCCAGCCGAAGCCCTGGAACAGCACGAGGACGATCAGAAAAGGCAGATAGCTCTGCGTGTTTTGCAGGAGCAGGTAGCCCACGGCGAGCCAGCAGGAAGCAACGGCTATCACCCGTTTGACCTCGAAGCGGTCGAGGCAGTAGCCGGTGAAGGGTGCCAGGCAGCTGCCTGCGAAGAGCGTAAGGCTTACCGCCAGCGACATCTGCGTTTTGTCGACGGCAAACTCATCCATCCACATGGGGAAGAAAATGCCGCGGGAATGCAGGAAGAAACTCGACGCCAGAAACCCCATGGTGAAGGCGTAGACCGCAAGGGGATAGCCGTAGAAGCGGCGAGTTTGGGGTGAGTCCGTGGCAATGTTCATAGAGGCAAGATATCTTCCGGCCGAAACGCGAGCAACGAACCGTCCTGAAATCGTAAGGAAAGGGCCATGAGCGACACTGATCGCGAGCAACTGCGCAGCGCACCCTATGTGAGCCTGGCGACCTTCCGCAAGTCCGGGGTGCCGGTACCGACGCCCGTATGGGCAGCACCGGACGGAGACGCCCTCTACGTGTTCTCCGCGGGCGGCGCCGGTAAGGTGAAGCGCCTGAAGCGCTCAAGCCGTGCGCAGGTCGCCCGCTGCGACGTGCGCGGCAAACTCCTCGGAGACTGGTTTGAGGCCGAAGCCTGCCTCGTCACTGATGCTGAGGAGATTGGTCGAGCGCTCGCCGCGCTGCGGGCCAAATACGGTTGGCAGATGGTCCTTGCGGACCTTGGATCCCGGCTCACGGGGAAATTCGACAAGCGCGCGTACATCCGCATTCAGTTCTCTGGGACGAACTGACCGGGAGTTGACCGCCTCAAACCTGAGTCCCGCACCGTTTTTCTGAAGAATACGTTCCGAGGCCAACAACAAGAAAACGCGTCTCGGAACAACAACGCACTCAGAGAATAAGAGAACGCGACAATCTGGTCATCGCGGGGCACGGTCAAGCAGTACGTGCTCCGCGTTCTTTTGTATCCAGCCTTTGTATCCAGCCTTTGTGTCCAGCCGTCAGCGGACGGCGTCGACGGCAAGCTGTGCGGCAGCTACTCATCAAGGCGTTCATCGCCAGTACCGCCAAAGTTCACCTCGAGGCGTATGCGCGCTGCCAGCGTTGTGTCGTAGTCACGCTCCTCCGGCCAGGCAACGATGGGCCAGACCTCGACGTAGAACCACGGCCGGAACAGCCGTTGCCGATAGCGCATCTGCAGCTGGAACTGGTGAAAGTTGTCCTTCGTCGGCACCAGGATGTCGTCTTCGTCGAAGGGTGAGTCTTCAATAGAAACCCGTCG
>JBCDDI010000597.1:0-2456 GCA_039180365.1 Pseudomonadota bacterium | reverse complement strand
TTGCGCTCCTGGACCGTCTGCGTGAGAGAGACCTGGCCGAACAGGCTGCGAATCCCCGCTACCTCCCGGATCCGGCGCTCGAAGAAACGGACCTGCAAAGCCTGGTGAATGCCTGCATCAACCTGGCGCTCGCCAATGCGGCGCTTATGGAGGTATTCCGCGAGGCCGGAGTCAGCGACTTTACAACCCTTGTGCTGAACGCCCGGGCCTCCCTCGGCTCGGCCCTTGCTCCCAGTGAGCTCGCCCTGGCGCTCGACTACCGTATCCGCCATCTGCTCGTCGATGAATTTCAGGATACGTCCGTCTCGCAATACCGGCTCTTCGAGGAACTGCTACGCGGCTGGGCGCCGGGCGATGGGACGAGCTTTTTCGCCGTGGGTGATCCCATGCAGTCGATCTATCGGTTCCGGGATGCGGATGTGAGCCTTTTCTATCGCGCCTGGACCCGCGGTATCGGCGATTTGCCCCTGGAGCCCGTTGTGATCCGAAGCAACTTCCGGGCGACGCCGGCGCTCGTCAACTGGACGAACGGGGCCTTCCAGCGCGTCATGGGCACGAGCCAGGATCCAGTTCTCGGGCGCATCGCCTACAGCGAGGCGGAGGCAGCCCGGGATGGCGGCCAGACAGAGTCCGTGCGCCTTGCCCTGTATGAGACGCCGGAAGATCAGGTGGAGGGCATCGTCCGCACCGTTGAGACCCTGCTCGCTGAATCCGAGGGGACCATTTCGCTCCTCGTACGCAGTCGCGGTCAGCTGACGGCCCTGCTCAAACAGCTGCGACGCCGCGGCATCAGCTGGCACGCTAACGACATCGACCCCCTGGTGAATCGGCCCGTTGTGCGCGATCTGCTCTCGCTGATCTCCGCCCTGACGGAACCCTGGCAGCGACTCGGCTGGTTCGCTCTGCTGCGCGCGCCGATGTTTGGCCTGACCCTCAGCGACCTGACGGTGCTGGCGGAGATTGACGACTTCCCTGCCCTGCTGGATGCCCTGCGCGCAGGTACGGCCACGCTGACTGGACTTTCGCCGCGAGGGCGCGGGCCCCTTGAGCGCTTTGCTGCCGCATGGCCGGATCGCACGGCCCTGCACGAACTGCCGCCGCGCAGTGTGATCGAGACCCTCTGGCTGCGAATCGGCGGTGCCGACGCCTATGAGGATCCTGACGCTCTGACCCACGCGGTCCGGACTCTGGAACTCGTGGATGAGCTTGCTACCAAAGGCTTCAGCGTCTCAGACCTTGAGCAGGCCGCAACCGGTCTCTTCGCCGCCGATCTTCGGGAAAGTCGCCTGGAGATCCTGACGATTCACAAGGCCAAAGGCCTCGAATTCGACCACGTGCTGCTGCCTTTCCTGGAGCGCACAACCCAGAGCGACGAGGCAGATCTGCTCCTCTGGCGTTCTCTCCCGGAGGGGCTGCTCATGGGTCTGAAAGATCTCGCCGGACCCTTCGAATGGCTGGCACGGGAGAATCGTTTCCGGGAGCGCCATGAGCGTCAGCGGCTGTTCTACGTCGCCTGCACCCGGGCCCGGGAGAGCCTGACGCTTTTTGCAACGGCAGTAGGTGCTGCAGCCACTAACACAACTGCGGGCGGGGCTTCCTTCGCCGCTGGCGCTGACAAGCCTCCGGACACAGCCATGCTTGCCCAGCTCTGGCCGTTTCTTGATGAAGGACTACCCATGAGCATCGACCGGGTTGGCCAACTCAGGGTGCCGGAGCAGACCGATCTCTTTGAAGCAAATCCATCAACCGCTCCGACGGCGGAACCGGAAAACGTGGGTGATCTTGTTCGCCTCGAGGCCGGCTACCGTCCTCCTGAGTTCGCAACACCCCTGTTGCCGACCCGGCTTGCTAAAACCTATACCGAAGAGACGGACCGCATCGAGCAGCACGTCGAAGTGGTCCTCGGCCTGGTCGTACACGCCGCCCTGGAACGCCTCGCCCTCGACACGCTGCCGGAAGGCGCTGAACAGATCGAGGTGTATCTCAACGCAGAGGAACCACGTTGGATCGCGCAAGCTGAAAGTCAGCTGCCGGAACCCGCGGCGGTTGCCACTGTTGCGGCGACCACCCGGGCGCAGCTTGCCGGTGTGCTGGCGGATCCGGATGGTCGACGACTACTGGCCGCGCGGGACCAGGCGGCTGCAGAGTTGCCTTTAACCGTTGCCGGCGACCCGGCGCCGGAGAATCTGATCATTGACCGCACCTTCCTCGAAGACGGCGTGCGCTGTATCGTCGACTACAAGACATCCATTCCCCCGGAGGGTCTCCCGGAGGCCGACTTCCTGCGCCGGGAAGCCCGCAGACATCGGCCGCAGCTGGAGCGCTACGGTGATGCCCTGGAGGCGCTGCACGGCGACCGGCCGCGCCTGGCGCTCTATTTCACGGCGCTGCAGCCCTGGTGACCCTCGCGGCGAGCTCCGAGGAACCGGGTTGATTTGTGCCGATCAGTGGTTATG
>JBCDDI010000596.1:0-2499 GCA_039180365.1 Pseudomonadota bacterium | reverse complement strand
TTGATGCCCTTGCGGGCGGTAATCGGGTGATCTGCGGGATCGGCGTGTCCGGCCCGCAGATTGTGGAAGGCTGGTACGGTCAACCCTGGGGTAAGCCCTACTACCGCATACGCGACTACGTATCGATCATGAAGAAGATTCTCCGTCGCGAGGAGCCGGTCGTTCATGAGGGGAAAGAAATTTCTCTCCCCTACGCGGGGGAAGGGGCCATGGGGGTTGGCAAACCGCTCAAGTCGATCCTGCACATGAACCCGGACATCCCGATCTGGCTCGGCACCGGTATGGAGTCGACAGTGCGGCTGACGGCTGAGATTGCCGATGGCTGGCTGCCCCTTGGACTGGTGCCCGAGAACTACGGTACTTACGAGCCCTGGATTCAGGAAGGCCTCGACAAGGCCGGTAAGAGCTGGGATCAATTTGAGCGCCAGGCGATGACCAACGTCATTGTGACCGACGATGTACAGGGCGCCCTCGGTCGCCTGAAGCCCGGTATTGCCCTCTACGTTGGGGGCATGGGACATAAAACCAAGAACTTCCACAAAGAGATGATGATCCGGCGCGGCTTTGGCGATGCCGCCGAACGCATCCAGGAGCTTTATCTCGCCAAGCGCAAAGACGAAGCGACCGCGGCGGTGCCCGATGAGTTTGTCGACCAGGGGGCGTTGATCGGCGATCGGCAGCGCATTCAGAGGCGCTTTGCGGACTGGGAATCGAGCGGGGTCACCGGCCTCACCATCGGTGGTGACGAAGAAGCCATCCGTCTGATGGCTGAGGTGGCCAGGCTCAATGTGGAACCCGGCGTCTAGAAAAACACCTGTGGGCTTTGCACGGGGGATGTTCGGCCTCGCCCTCGTGCTGGCAGTCACCGTGTGGGTCAATAGTCCAGCGGCGGCCTCCGAAGCTGACGGACGTATGGCGGCCTATCTCGCAGGGATGCCGAAGGCCGAGCTGCATCTCCACCTCGAAGGGTCTATCGATCCGGCGACGGTCGTCGAGCTTTCCCGACGCAATAAGCTCGGCTATTTCTCAACGGTCGCAGAGATTGAAGCGTCCCTCGCCAATCGACCTCCTGGGCTCATGGGCTTTCTCGAACACCACTTCAAGCTGCAGGAAGTGATGCAGACCCGGCAGGACTTCTACGACGCCACCTTCAGCCTCCTGCGTAACCTGCATGAGAACAACGTGGTCTATGTGGATCTCTTCTTTGATCCGCAGGCACATACCTCCCGCGGCATTGCCTTTGCCGAGCTCTTCGACGGGATTGATGCTGCGCGCCAGGATGGGGAGGCGATTTTTGGCTTAACGGTCAATCTGATTATGTGCTTCCACCGGGAGCGTAGCGTTGAAAGTGCGATGGAGATGCTTGATCAGGCTTATTCCCTGCGGGACCGGATCATCGGTCTCGGCATGGACTCCGGTCCCGAGGACGGCAACCCGCCGCTGAAATTCCGTGAGGTGTATGCCCGCGCGCGGGAAGAGGGTTACTACCTGACCGGCCACCACGACGTGGACGTTCAGGATTCCCTGAAACACATCCGGCAATCCCTCGAGATTCTCCAGCTCGATCGGATCGACCACGGCCTGAACGCAAGCGATGACCCGGCCCTCATGGCCGATCTGGTGCGTCGGGACATCTGTTTAACGGGCAGCCCGATTAAACGCACCACTGATCCCGCCCCGCAGGACGTCGACCGAATCCGCACGCTGGATGCGGCCGGCGTCTGCGTGTCTCTGCATACGGACGATCCGGAAGAATTTGAGAGCGGCTACCTGACTAACCTGCTGATTCTCTTTCAGGAGGAGAGCGGCTACAGCAAAGCTGCTATGACGCGACTGATGTTGAACGCGTTCCGCGCCCTGTGGGTGTCTGATGCTGAGAAATCTGCCTATGTGGACATGCTGAGGCGCTATGCAGAAGCCCATGGCGTCGCCTGGACAGAGGTGACCGGCACCCCGTTCTGAATCTTCTCGGTTTCTCCATTAAGGCGATCTTTTTCTTTTGAAGCGGTCACTTTTGCTTGAAGAGGCCTTGTTATGTACTGATTGGTACATAATAATCGGCCCATGGCACGCCCCATCGAAATCGACAGAGAGCAGGCGTTCCGCTCGGCCAGAGATCTGTTCTGGCGCCGCGGCTACCGCGCCACCTCGCTCAGTGATCTCCTCGACGCAACGGCGATGGGAAAAGGCAGCTTCTACGCCGCTTTCCAGAGCAAAGAGGCCCTCTTCAGAGCAACCCTTGCCTGGTATCGGGACCGGGCTGCAGCAGCACATCGGCGGATCCGTGAGTCGAAGCGGGGATTAAGCGCGCTGCGCGAGGTCCTCGAGTCGACGCTTCTCGAAGTATCCAGTGAGGAACGGCGGCGAGGCTGCCTGCTGGTGAACTCGGTGCTGGAGCTGGAGGGGGTGGAGCCTGAGCTTCATGAGATCGCCACGCGTTACCTCTCGCAGCTCGAGGAGCAGTGCACGAGCTACCTTGATGAGGCCCGTACCCTGGGT
>JBCDDI010000595.1:0-2501 GCA_039180365.1 Pseudomonadota bacterium | reverse complement strand
GTTGGCCCAGCGCCGCCACTCGTCGTCGTCAACAGAGAAGCGCACGCGTTCAAGTTCGGCGGCGCTCAGCATTGCAAGAAACGCCTGCACTGCCAGGCGCACCGGCTCCGTGGACACACCGGTTTCCCGAAGCGGAAAGAGACCGGGCTGGATGGTGCCACCCAGCGTTACGCCGACGTAGTCCTCGAGGGCCACCGCTTCAACCAGTGGCCAGATCAGCGCCGATAGCTCAACGGGACGCCAGCGGGCGGCCGCCAGTAAAAGCGCTACCAGCAGGCCGATGACGCCGAGCGTGATATACAGGGATTTGACTAAGGTCCGCACGGGATCAACCCTCCCGTTCTGCCATCAGTGCAGCGTTGGCTTCGCGCCAGCGCAGCACGAAGTCCGGATCGTAGGCGGCCTCCGGCGCTTCGTTCACGCAGGCATCCAGCGATTCCACATCGGGACCCACGAGAATACGCCAGCGATCGTTCCTGACCCCATCGAGAATGATTTCAGCCGCTTCCTCGGCGCTGATGCCCGCGCCACTCATGGCCTCGATCTCGCGCACACCGGCAGCACGGACCGCATCGTCGTCCATGGTCGAGTGATCGATAGAACCGGCAATGTCCCAACGACGCCGGGCGGCAGCCACTTCTTCCGTCGTCCAGTCTGTGGGCTGGTTGTGGCCGAGCACGGCAAGGCTGTTACTCATGATGCCAGTGCCAATGGTGCCCGGTAGCACCATAGAGACCTTCAGATGCGGCGCGTTGAAACGGAAGTCGTGGATGAGCGCCTCGCTGAAGCCGCGGACGGCAAACTTGGCAACGCTGTAGGCCGTGTGCGGCACATGACCGCCAAGCACCGCCCGAAGGCCAAGGGCGCTGCTCATGTTGACCACGTGACCTTCTTCCGCCTTTAGCAGGGCAGGCAGGAAAGTTCGAGTCATGAGGTAAACGCCGGACCAGCAGATTGCAAAGGTGCGCTCCCACTCGGCCCGGGAGTCGAGAACAAAGCTGCCGCCGCCGCTGACACCGGCATTGTTGATGAGCAGCGCAAGCTCAGTCTCCGGCTGTTCCGATTCGAGTTTTTGACGGAAGTCCTGCAGCTCCGCTTCTTCCGCCACATCGCACGCTGCCGTCGTCAACTGTACGGATGAGTTTTCAGACCGGCAGCGGGCGGCCGTTTCGGCCAGAGCGTCCGCATTGATGTCACAAAGCCCCAGATGACAACCCTCGCCAGCAAGCTGCAGCGCGAGGGCCCGACCCATGCCGGATCCGGCGCCAGACAGAACTGCCAGCCGTCCACGAAAATCCTTCATCGTGGCCTCAGGCCGCGCGGCCGCAGACGATGCCGTTGCTGATGGCTGCCTGCCCCTGGTCGTTTAACACCCGAAAGAGCACTCGCCGTTCCTCCCCCTCGACAACTTCAGCCATGGCTTCGACCCTGATCGACGTGTTCATAAGCACCATACCCCGGAGTTGGCCGCAGAGCCGCGTGATCCGCTCGGGCTCACCGTCAAAACAGCGGTTAATGACTGTTGTCAGCGCCATGGCTTTCGTGGCGCTGCCATGCAGGATAACGCCCGGAAGTCCGGCGGCTTTCGCCACACTCGGCTCCGTGTGGATTGGATTGAAGATACGCGCGCATTCCGTGTACTGCTGTCCGGCGTGCAAGCCAACGGGCAGCGTCTCCTGCCAGACCGGTTCATCTGCACTCGTCGCCACCACCGGCAGCGTCGGCTCCTCGCCAACGGCCAGATCGGGCCCATCCAGAGTCGCCCCGCGCGTAATGCCGTTGTAGTCGAGCTCAGCGACAAGACTCCCGTCGCTCGAGCTCATCCGATAGCGCTCGACGTTATAAACCCCGGGCCGCGTCTGGCGCTTCAACACCATCTGGCCCTGGGTGGTGATGGCCTCACCGGCTCGGAAGGGCCGATAGATGCGAAGGTCCGTGGAGGCATGCACACCGAAGGGTGCCGCGCGCAGATTCAGCGGCTGGTCGGGGCGGAAGCGGCTCCCCCATTGCAGGGAGAACGCCACGCAGGGATGGACCTTGAGGCCCTCAGGGCGCAGGTCGTCGAAGTAGGCTTCATTCGTGTCATTAATACCGGCCGCATAGGCCATGGTGAAGCGGTTATCCAGCAGCGTCGTTGTCGCGACGGTAAAGGACCCTACATCGGCCGTGGTCAGAACCCCGGGGCCATCCACGGTTTCCTCCGGACGCTGTGCACTCATGCTGCTCTCCTACCCTGCCCTGCTGCAACGCAGGCTATTTTCGACTGGGCCCGGGACGACATACAATCCCCGCCCTCAGGCCGCAGAAGCGAAGGCAGTGGCGGCAGGTGCATCGACGGGTAACGAACGAGCAGGAAGAGGAAAACGGTGTCCGAGAGTCTGAGGGATCAGCTGGTGAAGGCCGGCCTCGCGAGCGCGTCTCAAGCGAAGAAAGCCGAGCGCCAGGCGAAGGCGGAGAAACAGGCTCAGCGCCCTGACAAGAAGGGTAAAGGTAAAGGGGCC
>JBCDDI010000594.1:0-2503 GCA_039180365.1 Pseudomonadota bacterium | reverse complement strand
GCGAGCCACCCACCACATCGACGAAATTGTCGCCATGATCGACGTGCTTATCGAAGGCGGTCATGCCTATGCGGCGGAGGGCCACGTGCTGTTTCACGTTCCCTCTGATCCCGACTACGGCAGTCTGTCCCGGCGCAGTCTTGAAGACATGGTAGACGGCGCCCGGGTGGAGGTTGCACCTTACAAGCGCGACCCGAAAGACTTCGTGCTCTGGAAACCCTCAACGGACGAACAGCCGGGCTGGGACAGCCCCTGGGGTCGCGGCCGACCCGGATGGCACATCGAGTGCTCGGCGATGATCGAGAAGCACCTCGGGCAAGTGATCGACATTCACGGCGGCGGCTCGGATCTGACCTTCCCGCACCACGAAAACGAAGCCGCCCAGAGCCGCTGTGCCCACGGTAGTCCGGACTATGTCCGCTTCTGGCTGCACAACGGCATGCTGACTCTCGGCCAGGAAAAGATGTCCAAGTCTCTTGGCAACGTGGTGACGATCCGCGATCTCGTCGAACGTCACGGCGGTGAAGTGCTGCGTTACGCCCTGCTCTCGGCGCAGTACCGCTCACAGTTGGCCTGGTCCGACGACCTGCTCAAGCAGCACAAGGCGAGCCTCGACCGGCTCTATGGGGCTCTCGAGGAAACCGCGCAGGACACGTCGACGGCCTATGCGGGGCAGTCCCTCGCGGACTACCCGAAAGCCGTGGTTGAAGCTCTGGCGGACGACCTCAACACCCCGGAGGCCCTGGCCGCCCTGCATCAGCTCGCGAGTGACATTCACAAAACCGAAGATCCCAACGAGCAGGCACGGCTGCGCGAGACGCTGCTGGCCGGCGGCTGGTTGCTGGGGCTCCTGACGAAAACACCCGCCGAACACTTTCAGGGTGACAGCAGCCTGGACCCGGCAACGATTGAGGCACGCATCGCGGCCCGCAACGAAGCCCGGGCTAATCGCGACTATGCAGGCGCCGATGCCATACGTGACGAACTGCTCGCGGCTGGTATCGAGCTCGAAGACAGCCGGGAAGGTACCCGTTGGAAAGTGGTGAGCTCGCGCTGACACCAGCGGACGACGCCGAGCGGATTGCCGTTGTGGGTGCCGGCATTGCCGGTGCCAGTCTGGCCCTCGCCTGCCGTCAGGCCGGTCTCGACATAGTCGTCTACGAGCGCGGCGCCGGCAGTCAGGATGAGCTGCTGGAAATTACCCCGAACGGCAGCCGGGTGCTTCAGGCTCTGGGGCTGAAAGAGGCGCTGATGGCGGCGTCCATCACCCCGGATTTCGCCACCTTGCGCAGCGCACGGACCGGATTCCTACTCAGTCAGCGGCCCCTCGGCGCCTTTTCCGAAGCCCGCTATGGCGCGCCGACGTGCCTCATCGAGCATGGGACCTTGCAGCAGCTGCTGCGGAGCGCCCTCGCTGATCACGAGGTGCCCATCGTTGACGGTACTGCGGTCACCGACATCGACACGGCCAGGAGCCGCCTCAGCTTCAGCGATGGCAAGAGCCGCCAACATCTGGCCTGCGCGGTGGCGACGGGCCGGGCGCCGGAGGCGATGAACGATCTTCTCGAAAGCCGCGACTGGGCCGTTGACCCCGCCATCACCGGCATCCGCGCCCGCGGCCCGAGACGCACGGCCGACCGCGCTCAAGAACGCTTTCAGTCGACTTATGTGGGCCCGGGCTTTCTCCTCACGGAGCGACCGGTGCCGGTCTCCGCGGGAGACGAACCCATCGTTGAGCTCACGGCCTGGGTTACGGCCCCGCGTCCGGAGCGGGAAGCAACCGCCGCCCTGGACGGTCTCCTGAAGAACTGCCACCCGCACCTGAAGACGCTCCACGCCGAGCGGCAGGTGAACTATGTCGAGGTCCCACAGGCACCCGTGGCCGAATTCTGGCAGACCGGTCGCGCCGCACTCCTCGGCGAGTTCTGTCACGGACACCCAGCACACTCGCAGCTCGCCCCTGCCGCCGCCCTCGAAGACGCCTGGATCCTCTCGCGCATGATGGAGCGCTGGGAAGACGAACCGCACCAGGGCTTCGGCGACTACGAGCACTTCCGTCGTTCGCGGGCAGCACGGCTACGACGCTTTGCTGAGACAGACTTCAGAGCTCAGACAGAAGCCCGCGGCGTGAGCGCCTGGTGGCGGAACTTCCGCTGGTCCCTGGGCAGCCGTTTCCTGCCGGAAATCGCCATGCAGCGCCAGGATTGGCTCTACGGCTACGACTGTATCAAAGGCTTCTACTGAGCGTCTTCGGCCTTAAGTCATCGTCGTTCAGGACTGAAACAGGCGCTCGAGGCGATCCAGGTCGTTGATCACCCGCCAGCTGCCACCGGACTGCTGCACCCGCGTTTCCCAATCCGACAGACGACTCAGATACTCCCGTGGATCGACGTTATCGCTACGCAGCTTCGTCACATTCATGGCAACCACGTCCACGTCCGTGAAGGTCATGCTGAAGTCACGCACGTAGCCTTCCTGCAGGTCTTCTTTCAGATCCGAAAAG
>JBCDDI010000593.1:0-2509 GCA_039180365.1 Pseudomonadota bacterium | reverse complement strand
GGAGGAAGTTATAGCCGTCCAGATGCACCTTGTAGCGGCGGCCGATGGCCCGCACGTTACCCTGCTTCAGACGCTCCTTGATGTCCGGCGCACCGACGGCGGCGAGGTAGGTCGGCAGCCAGTCCATGTGGTGCATGATTTCATTGGAGACGCTGCCGGCTTCAATTTTGCCGGGCCAGCGCACCATGGAGGGTACTCGCCAGCCGCCTTCCCAGTTGGTGTTCTTCTCGCCAAAGAACGGTGACGTGGCCGCATCGGGCCAGGTGTTCATATGTGGGCCGTTGTCCGTTGAGTAGTGGACGATGGTGTTCTCAGCGATTCCCAGGCGATCGAGGGTGTCGAGGAGCTGGCCGACATGCATGTCGTGCTCAACCATGGCGTCCGAGTATTCGTCCTGGCCGGAGATGCCGCGAATCTCGTCTTTGATGTGAGTGCGGAAATGCATGCGCGTGCCGTTCCACCAGACGTAGAAGGGCTTGCCCTGCGAGTTCGCGCGCTCGATGAAATCGATGGCGGCCGCCAGCGTTTCCTCGTCGACGGTCTCCATGCGCTTGCGGGTCAGCGGGCCTGTGTCCTGAATGCTGCCGTCGGCCGATGATTTGATAACGCCACGGGGACCGAAGCGCTCGCGGAAGCTGGGGTCCGTGGGGTAGTCGGGATTCTCCGGTTCTTCTTCGGCGTTCAGGTGATAGAGATTGCCGAAGAATTCGTCGAAACCATGGTTGGTCGGCAGGTGCTCGTCCTTGTCACCGAGGTGGTTCTTGCCGAACTGGCCGGTCATATAGCCGTACTCTTTCAGCAGGCCGGCGATAGTGGGATCTTCTTCCTGCATGCCGAGGTCGGCGCCTGGCAGGCCAACCTTGGAGAGCCCCGTGCGGTAGACGCTCTGCCCGGTGATGTAGGAAGACCGGCCGGCGGTGCAGGACTGCTCGCCGTAGTAATCCGTGAACATCATGCCTTCTTTCGCGACCCGGTCGATGTTCGGCGTCCGGTAGCCCATGAGGCCGAAGGTGTAAGCGCTGATGTTCGACTGGCCGACGTCGTCGCCCCAGATGACGAGAATATTGGGCTTTTCTTCGGCACTCACACTGGCACTGACCAGCGCAGCGAAGGTGATCAGAAGCGCGTTTAAGACGCGCACGGTAGTCGTCTGCAGACTCTGCATGGAAGTCCCTCCCCGGTTGTATCCCTCAAAAACAGCGCCGGTTGAGGCTCAAGCCGGCGGCGGGGGAGAGCTTATCGCGAATCAGCGGAGAAGGCAGTCCTCTCGGCACCTGATCCGGACGCGTTCTACCGCTTTGTCAAACCCCGGCGTACACTGAGCCGAGGGAAGGGAGAACAACCATGGCAGAAGTCATAGACCAGGCGAACGCCTGGCGCACGGCAACACCTGGCTGCGAGGGCTGGCAACGAACGGCCCGGGTAGACGACGCAAACAAGTACTTCATGGTCTCCGCGGACGGCCATGTGCAGGAGCCCTCGGACCTCTGGGCGACCCGCATGGATGCTGCTTACCGCGAGCGCCTGCCCGGCGTGATCATGGACGGCAAGGGCAACAAGTTTCAGAAGACTGAAGGATTCCGGCCTTTACGGCTGCAGAACACCAAGTTTGAAGGCGAGGACCTGAAACGGAACCAGTCCGGGAAGACGCCGGAGGAACGGCTCCGTGACCTGGCCGCGGACGGCGTGGACGCTGAGGTGCTGTTTCCGAACAAGGGCCTGACGATCTGGGCCACGCCCGATGCGGACTTCTCCCATGCCATGTGCCGGGCATACAACGACTGGGCCTGGGAAACCTTTGCGGACTTCAACGATCGCCTTGCACCCATGGCCTGTATTGCACCGGCGGCGCTGGAAAAGACCATCGAAGAGATCCAGCGCTGTGCTTCCCTTGGCTTTAAGGGTCTCTCGCTGCCGTGTAAACCGGTCTGGGGGGCGCCGGATCACAAGGACCTCAACTACAACCTGCCGGAGTTCGACCCGCTCTGGGCCTGCGTGCAGGAGGTTGACCTGCCGATCACCTTCCACGTCAGCACCGGGCGCGATCCGCGTACGGCGCGGGGCAACGGCGGGGCGGTCATCAACTACGCCGTGCATTCGCTGGCGCCGACCATGGAGCCCATCGCCAACCTCTGTGCTTCCGGCGTGATCGATCGCTTTCCGAAGATCCAGTTCGGCACCATCGAGGCCGGCATCGGCTGGGTTGCCTGGGCGCTCGAAGCCCTCGACGAGGCCTATCGCAAACATCACATGTGGGTTCGGCCGAAACTCGATCGGCTGCCCAGCGAGTATTTCCGGACGAACGGCTTCGCAAGCTTTCAGGAGGATCCGGCCGGGCTGAACCTGGCGCGGGCCCACAACCTCACGGCGAACTTTCTCTGGGCGAACGACTTTCCCCACCACGAAGGCACCTGGCCCCATTCGGCCGCCGCCATCGAACGGACCATGGGCGGCCTGGAAGACGACGAACGAGCCCGCATTCTCGGTCTCAATGCCGCGCGAATTTTCC
>JBCDDI010000592.1:0-2516 GCA_039180365.1 Pseudomonadota bacterium | reverse complement strand
CCTGAATGTACTGGCGCAGATAGCGTAAGGCCGGACGATTCAGATCGCTCACGGTCTCAGGCTGGGTGATGAGTCTTTCCAGCGTTTGCATGCCGAGCGTGTTGGCAATTGCTGCGGTGAATCGGGACTTATCCCGCAGCGTCTGCATCGTGCCCAACTGCACCCGCTCAGCGGCCTCCTGCACCCGCCAGGCGGGCTTATCGAGTTCACTGTCTACAACGGCTCTGGCCACTTCAGTCAGTCGTTCGTCTCCGGCTGCCTCGATCTCCCGGAGTAGTTCCTCCGGCGCTACCCGTCTGAGTACGCTCTGCTTCGCGGGCTCCTTGAACGCCAGCTGATCGAAGAAGCGCGAGAAGCACTGGCTGAAGTGCAGCTTTTCTTCCGCGCTTTTGGCCAGCGCGAGAGACAGGGCGTTCCGCAACAGTTCCCGATCATCGATACCGACTTTCTGCACGACCTCGAAAGCGTCCATGGTCTCAGCTGGTGAAACCGGGAGCTCTGCGCTGCGCAGGGCATGGACGAATCGAGTGAGGGTCACCTCCATCGCCGCAGTCTAACAAGTGTGGATGGTCCGCGAGGCCCGCCAGCGTGAGCAGCCTTGCTTGACCACGCGAGATCAGATGCTGAGGCTTACGCCATGAGTCGTACCCCACCCAATGAGCTGGCTGAGCCACCCGCGGCCATGCTCGATGCCCTCACCCAACTGATGCCCGGCTGGCAGCGGGCCGACGTTCGCAGTGCCCGTTATCTCAGTGGTGGTTACAGCAATGAAAACTACGCTTTCGACTACCAGGGTGAACGCTATGTCCTGCGCCTGCCGAACCGACGCCGGCCCTATGTCGACCGGGTTCGGGAGCTTGCCTTCCTTGAAAGCCAGAGCCCCTTAAGACGACCCGAATTGGTCGCCTTCGACACAGCGAGCGGCCAGATGCTCACGCGCTTCGTGTCCGGGCCGCTCCTGTCTGAGGTTGAGCCTGAGATCCGCGCACTCGCTGACTATCTCAGCAGACTCCATCGCGCTCTGCCGCCTGGTGGCCGTCGTTATGATCCCACAGCCCTCTCACGGGAGTTCCTGAGCAACAGTACGCAGCCCGCAATCATCGAGTCATTGTTAACTGGCTTCTTCTGGAAGCCCCTCCACGTCACTGGCTGCCACAACGACCTGAATCCCTGGAACGTGATCCTCCCTGAATCGGGCCCCTGGGTGACCCTCGACTGGGAGTGGTACGGGGACAACGACCCCCTCTTCGACGTTGTGACTCTGCATCAAGGACTTGGCCTGAATGACGATAGCCTGAGAGAACTCCTTCCCGGTTGGAGCCGCCGCACAGTCGGCGCTGAGGAACTGCGTGATTGCCAGATCGCTTTCTGGCTGCGGGAGTATGCCTGGGCCTATGCCGAGCAGGCTCACGGCAATAATCGGCCCGAAATCAGCGAACAACGGACGACCGCCCTAAGTCGACTGGATGCGCTGACGAGCTGAGTTGTTGAGGCGCCGAAGCTTCCCGGCGGTAGCTGGATTCTGTTGTAGCTCTTGGTGGGTCGCGTCCCACCATATCCTCGCCGGCGCAGGCGTAACTGACACCCCTCAGTTCAACAACTGTTCTGCCGCCACCAACGCCTCTGTTAGGCGCGCCTCGCCCAGCCCCGCAATCTGTCGATAGGGAAAAGGACCACCCTCCAGCAGTTCGCGGTAACGTGAAAAGAGCCGTCCCCGGTCCTCAGGATTTTCGCGCAACGGATCAGGCGCCCAGGGCAGATCTGGTTCCAGGAGCAGATAAGCTCTTGGTGAGCGTCGTTCCAGCGCCTCCGTCAACGGAGCTGGAGGCGCCCCGTACTTCTCCTCCCACCACACCCGAATAACGGTCAGATCGGTATCGCAAACGATGCGTGCTGCGCCAGACTCAAGGGCCCTTCGCTCGGCGGCCTCCTGAGCCTCCGCGATGGCAAGCACGTCACTCGCCGCGTACTCGTGCCGTCCCGCCAGATAGCTGCGGGCCACCTCCGGCACCAGCACGGCATCAAGAGCCTCTGAGAGCGCCGCGGCAAGCGTCGACTTCCCCGTTGATTCCGGCCCCGTCAGGCAGAGGATACGGCAGTCCGTTCCGCCGCCGTCTGTTTCATCATCGTCAGCTGCCATGCGCGCCAACCCAGTATCGCCATGCCGAGATAAATCCCATAAAGCACTGCGTAGAAGTGGATACCTTTCACGTAGTAGATGACCGTCGCAATCACGTCGACAACCAGCCAGACCATCCAGTTTTCGAGATACTTCCGCGCGGTCATCCACATGCCGGCGAAGCTCATGCAGGTTGTGGCGCTGTCCCAGTAGGGGAAGTCTGCGTCGGTTTGAGTGTCGAAGAACCAGCCCATGGCGGCGATAGCGAAAGCCGTGATGACGGTCAGACCGCCCAGTGTGGCAAGGGGCGTGCGGGTGACCGGCAAGTTGTCCTCAACAGTTCGCACGCCCCCGTAGAGCCAGTAGTACCACCCGTAAGCGTTCATGAGCACGTAGT
>JBCDDI010000591.1:0-2529 GCA_039180365.1 Pseudomonadota bacterium | reverse complement strand
TGGGTTCAGCGATATCGCCCGTGCGGATTTCCGGGCCCTGCGTGTCCAGCAGAATGGCCACCGGATAGCTGAGTTTGCGGTTCAGGGTCCGGATCCAGTTGACGATCTCCTGAGCGCTGTCGTGATCGGCGTGGGACATGTTCAGCCGCACCACGTTCATCCCCGCGAGAGCCAGCTTCTCGAGCATCTCGTAGCTTGCGGTGGCGGGGCCGATGGTACAGATGATTTTGGTCCGGCGGACCTGGGTAACGGTGCTCACGAAACTGCCCGGTTTTCAGGAAGTGCGGAGTCTAGGCAAGGGCGTCGCCCCCTGCCAGAAGTTTTCCAGCGCCTGCTGGACAGCGAGCGCCGGAGTGACAACCGGCTGCCAGTGGCCTGGGAAGAACTGCTGAAAGCCCGGCCGGCAGAAGCGATCGTCCACCAGCACTAGCACGCCGCGATCCTCCGGTCCCCGCAGGAGTCGGCCGGCCATCTGCAGCACCTTGACCATCGCCGGCTGCTGGAAGGCAACCACTTCGCCCTGGCCGTGGCCCAGGGTGGTGTCGAAGTGGTCACGCATTGCCTCACGGATTGAACTGCCCGGTGGCAGACCCACACCAACGCAGATCACACCGGCGATGGTGCCGTGAGAGAAGTCGACGGATTCCGCAAAGACGCCGCCGAGCACAACAAGCGCAATGCGCGTCTCCCCGTCGTCAACGAATTCGGCCATGAAGGCTTCGCGTTCTGGATCACTGAGACCGGGCGTCTGAACCAGAAGCACTGGGCTTCCGGCTGCAGCAGCCGCCTCAACGGCGAGCGAATCCTGAAGTTGACGGAGATACTCGAAAGACGGCAGCGCCACCAGATAGTTGCCTGGTTTTGCAGCCGCCACGGCCAGCACAAGCGCCGCAAGCCGCGGCAGGCTCTCCTGACGATTGCGGTAATAGACGGGTAGATCCCGCACGAGCAGGGTCGCCAGCTGCTCGGCGGCAAAGGGGCTCTCCACCCGTTCCGCCGTGGCATCGGCCTGACCGTGCTGAGACTGGTAAAGCGGGAGAGGTGTTACCGTGCCCGAAAAGCGAACGTGGGGACCATAGCCGGCCAGCGTTCTGCGCAGGTACGCCGAAGGATCGAGACAGGCAAGACGCAGCACAACTTCCCGTTTGCTGCCCTTTCGTGTCGTCGCGGCGAGGTAGAAACGGAAAGGCGCCGATGAGGGTTGGCTGGTCGACGCTGCATCGTCGTGACTTACCGCAGTTGCTAGCTCTGATGCCTCTAGTACCTCTGATACCTCTGATCTCTCCGATACCTCTGATACCTCTGATGCTTCAAATACCTCTGATGTGTCCTGAAGCCATGCTTCGGCCCGAGACCAGCGCGAGAGCGTGAAGATCAGCTGCTGGCAGGCCGGGAACGGCGCCAGATCGAGCATGTCTTCCGCCAGCGTTTCCAGGACGCGGGAGATTGCCCGAAGGAGTCCGTCCGGGCGTGAGATCTCGACAGCGTCCTGCTCACCGCGCCAGCTGCTCGCCGCCTTGTGCTGCGGTTCAGCATCTGAATGGCTGGCCGACTCGCGACCGAGCTTCATGAGCGCGCGATCAAGTCCCCGCAGCCGCCGCGCGAGGCTACCGGGCGGCGCTTCTTCGAGGGCGAACTGCACCTCGGAGCGGATGAGGGTCAGAGAAAGCATGTCCCTGGCCCGATCGGCGAGCTGGTGACTTTCATCAATCAGGAGACCAAGGCTGCCGTCTTCCGCAAAGCGTTGCAGCCGAACGACAGGATCGAGGAGGTAGTTGTAATCACCAATCGTCAGGTCAGCCCAGAGCGCTGCATCGAGGGACAGTTCAAAGGGGCAGACGCTGTGTTCGGCGGCAACCGCCTGCACCCCGGCCCGATTCATATGCTCACACTCAAGGAGCGCTGCCAAGGCCGGCTTAATGCGATCGTAGTAGCCGACCGCGTTGGGACAGCTCTCGTCACAAGGCATACCCTCCACCGGGCAGGCCTTCTCCTTGGCAATGAGCTCTACAACCCTGAGTGATCGGCCGTCTGTGGCGAGGTCTTCGCAGGCTTTCAGTGCCGCAAGGCTGCCCGTGCCGCGACTGGTCAGATAAAAAAGCCGCTCCACGTGCCGCTCACTGAGTGCCCTGGCAGCCGGATAAAGCACGCCCATGGTTTTGCCGCTGCCCGTTGGCGCTTCAAGGAGCAGATGTTCCGCCTCCGCAAACGCGCGATAAACGCGTCCCGCCAGGGCGCGCTGGTGCGGACGGAAGCTGCCATAGGGAAAGGCCCGCGCTGCGAGCCACCGATCCCGATCGTTCCGATATTGGATCTGTGCCGCGAGCCAATGACCGTAGTCCGCGAGCGTGTCCTCGAGATAGCGGGCCAGGAACTCGGCGTCGAGGACTTCCTCGAAGGGAACAGCCTCGCCGCTATCCGGGTGGCAGTAGAGGATTCGGGCTCAAGGGACTTGTTCAAGCTCACGGATCCCAGCTTAGCTCAATGATGCTAGAACAGTTCAGAGGCCCCAGACCAGCTCAGGGCTCT
>JBCDDI010000590.1:0-2558 GCA_039180365.1 Pseudomonadota bacterium | reverse complement strand
GCCAGAGAATGCAAAACCGGCGGCGCTCGCTTTTAAGGGTGACGTCTATCTCGGCCTCGAAGCGGACACCATGAACGACCGCGACTGGAGCTGGGCGCAGAAGCATCTGCGCATCCTCTCCGGCCTTTACGGATTGCTGAAACCGCTGGATCTGATCCAGGCCTACCGACTCGAAATGGGCACGCGCCTCGGCACCCCGAAAGGCGACGACCTCTACGATTTCTGGGGCATGCGGCTGACGCAGGCCTTAAACGAAGCCATCGCCGAGCAGCGTCAACCGGTGCTCGTGAACCTCGCCTCGCACGAATACTTCGAAGCCGTAGACCCGAACGCCGTTGATGCGCGGATCATCACGCCGACTTTTAAGGATCTGAAGAACGGCAAGTACAAGTTCCTGTCCTTCTACGCCAAGAAGGCCCGGGGCCTCATGGCCCGCTACATCATCGACAACCGGGTCAGCACCCTGAAAGGCCTGAAGGATTTCGACGCCGGCGGCTACTACTTCAGCGAAGCGCAGTCCCGCGGGGACAACTGGGTGTTCCTCCGCGACAAGCCGCGTTAGCGCTAGCCTCTGCTCTCCATCGGCGCCTCCACCGGCGCCGCCCCCTCAATAAGATCGGCGAGCTGCGCTTTGCGCAGCCGGACGTGATCGGTCCGCTTTTTCTTTGCCCGGATGTTGAGCACTTCAACACCGAAGGAAAAGGCCATGGCGAAGTAGATGTAGCCCTTCGGCGTGTGCAGATCGAGGCCTTCACCCATGAGCGTGAAGCCGATGAGGATGAGGAACGCCAGGGCCAGCATTTTCACGGTCGGATGCTCTTCGACAAAACGACTGATGACGCCCGCAGCCAGCATCATGACGATCACCGCCACCACCACGGCGGCGATCATGATCTCCACGTGGTCCACCAGGCCGACGGCTGTGATCACGGAGTCCAGAGAGAAGACCACGTCGATGATGGCGATCTGAAACATTACGCTCGCGAAGCTCACCGCTTTCCCAGCACCATGCCCGTGGCTTTCGCCTTCGAGGGAGTTGTGCACTTCACGCACGGCCTTCGCCATAAGAAAGGTGCCCCCGATCAGCAGAATGAGATCGCGCCCGGAGAAGCCCATGCCGAAAATGGAGAACAGGTCCGCAGTTAATCCCATAAGCCAGGACAGGGACAGCAGCAGCAGGATGCGCAGCCCCATGGCAAGGGACAGGCCGATGAAACGTCCGCGAGCTTGCTGCTCTTTCGGCAGTCGGCTCGTGACGATGGATATGAAGATGATGTTGTCGATCCCGAGAACGATCTCGAGGGCGGTGAGTGTGACAAAGGCCAGCCACACCTCCGGGCTTGAGAGAAGCTCTAACACCTTTGCTCCGGTCCTTGATTGCGGTGGATCAGCCGCCGACGAGGGCGAGGCCCCCCTGCCCACGGCTCCCGGCGATTGAAACACAAAAAGTCCGGTAACCGGCTTCTGGGCGGAAGCGACCCTGCGCATTACACTTAACAGCCCAAGTGCAGGATCGTTGAGCATGGAACAGAGTCAGAACGACGCCATCGAAGCCGCCGTGTTCCGGCGTCTCCTCGCCCATCTGGACGAGCGCAAGGACGTGCAGAACATCGACCTCATGAATCTCTCCGGCTTCTGCCGCAACTGCCTGTCCAAGTGGTACAACGCCGCCTGCGAGGAAGCCGGCGTGGACATGGACTACGACCGGGCCCGGGAGCGGGTTTACGGCATGCCCTACGGCGAGTGGAAAGACCGCTACCAGGCAGAAGCGTCCCCGGAGCAGCTGAAAAACTTCGAGGCTTCGAAGCCCGATCATGGCTGACCGCTTCACCAGCGTCTGGCGGGACTGGCGGGGCTTCGTGCTGTTCATCGCCGTGATGCTCGTATTCCGCTCGGCCATCGCCGACTGGAACCAGGTGCCCACCAAGTCCATGCTGCCAACGATCCTCGCCGGCGACCGGATTGTGGTCGACAAACTCGCCTACGACCTGCGCCTGCCTTTCACCCTGACCCGCCTCGCCCGCTGGGAAGAACCGGCCCGCGGCGACGTGGTGACCTTCAACTCACCGCGCGACGAACAGCTGCTGGTAAAGCGAATCATCGGGGTGCCCGGCGACATTGTGGCTCTGGACGACAACGTGCTCGTCATCAACGGCAAACGTGCGGGCTATGCAGAGCTCCCGGGGGAAGCACTGCCCGCGAACGGCATCGATCTGCGCCGCGACTACCGTTATCTGCGCGAATCGATCCTCGGCCACGAGCGCATGATCATGCTGCATCCGGACACGCTAGCCAGCAGCCGCAGCTCTTTCGGGCCGGTGCAGGTCCCGGAAGGCGAATACCTCATGCTCGGTGACAACCGGGACATCAGCGAAGACTCCCGCTACATCGGCTTTGTTGCCCGGGAACGCATTCTCGGCCGGGCAAACGCCGTCGCCTTCTCCCTCGACTACGACAACTACTACCGCCCGCGCTCAGAGCGATTCTTCGCCCCGCTGACGGAACAGCCGAAGGGTTAGCGGCGCCGAAAGCTCCGGAGCAGATAAAGGGTGAGGCCG
>JBCDDI010000589.1:0-2560 GCA_039180365.1 Pseudomonadota bacterium | reverse complement strand
TGTCACGTGGGGTACCGATCCTGTTTCTATCGGTCGGTGGACCTCCGCGCGCAGACAGGTGCGCAAGCAAAGGGGCCGGCCCGACTCGAATACAAGGAGTCGACGAAGGCCTTCGATCCAGAGGAGATGTATGGTGACGCGCCTAATCCAACACAGCTGTAAGTTGCTCTGAGGGTTTAGTTGCCGGGAGCCCTTGCGGCGGCTGGCTATCCCTCAAATCCGATTTCACACCACGGCATCATTTCTGAAGCTACCAGAGGAAGTTACTTATGAACCTGGACCAATCAGCCAACAGCGACGCGTCTCGCCTCCCTGTCACCGTGCTGTCGGGATTCCTCGGCGCTGGTAAGACCACGCTCCTCAATCAGGTCCTGAACAACCGTGAGGGTCGCCGCGTCGCAGTGATTGTGAACGACATGAGCGAGGTAAACATCGACGCTGCTCTTGTTGAGCGCGGTGGGGCGGAGCTCTCCAGAACGGACGAGAAGCTTGTTGAAATGTCGAACGGCTGCATCTGTTGCACGCTTCGGGACGATCTGCTGGAGGAGGTCTCCCGTCTCGCTCAGGAGGGACGCTTCGACTACCTGCTCATTGAGTCGACGGGCATCTCAGAGCCGATCCCCGTTGCCCAGACTTTTACCTTCGAGGACGAGAATGGCGTCAGCCTCAGTCACGTCTCCCGGCTGGACACCATGGTGACCGTCGTGGACGCGGCCAGTTTTCTGCGCGACTACAACGAGGCGGAAGCGCTGCAGGATCGCGGTGAGTCCCTGGGCGACGAGGATCATCGAACGGTAACGGACCTGCTCATTGACCAGGTGGAGTTTGCCGATGTGATCGTGCTGAACAAGCTCGACCTGGTCACGGAGCACCAGGCGAAGGAGGTCGAAGCCATCATCAAAGCGCTCAACCCCGGTGCCGAGCTGATTCCTGCAACTCAAGGCCAGGTGCCGCTCGAAAGCGTCCTCGACACGGGCCTCTTTGACTATGACAAGGCGGCGAGCTCAGCGGGCTGGATCCGCGAAATGCAGGGGGAGCACACGCCGGAGACCGAGGAATATGGCATCTCCAGCTTCACCTACAACACCTCCCAACCCTTCGATGCTGAGAAGCTCTGGGCCTTTCTGCATGACGATGAAAACTGGAAAGGGGTGCTCCGTTCTAAAGGCTTCTTCTGGGTTGCCGCTGACCATCGTGTGGCCTATGAATGGGCGCAGGCCGGTGGCGTCAGCAACGTAGATCCTGCGGGTATGTGGTGGGCGGCCATTCCACGCAAGCACTGGAATCAACCGGACGGTGACCGACCGGATCAACGCCCGACCTGGCACCCGCGTTTTGGTGATCGCGCGCAGCAGCTGGTTTTTATCGGTCAGGAAATGGATGAGGCGGAGACCCGTCGGCGTCTGGACGCCTGTCTGCTCGATGAAGAGCTTGCGGCCGCTGACAGCAGGGCCTGGTCCAAGCTTCCGAATCCCTTCCCTGAGCTGTCAATGGTCGGCTAAGCGACTGACAAGGAGTACAACGATGTCAGCAACCCCCCGGAAACCCAAAAATAAGTCCACCAGGTCCGGAAAGGCCAAGGCGGGCTAGCAGAGTATCTTAGGCGTAGCGCCCTATAAGCGGAAGAAGAACGAAGAATACATGAGCGATGCTCAGCTCGAGCACTTTCGCACGATCCTGGAAGCCTGGAAGCACGAGCACATGACCGGCGTGGACCGTACGATCCATCATCTTCGGGATGAAGCCAGCAACTTCCCCGACGCGAATGACCGGGCATCCCAGGAAACGGAGTTCGGACTTGAGCTGAAAACCCGTGATCGGGAGCGCAAGCTCATCCGCAAGATCGACGCCGCGCTGGAACGTATCTCCCAGGGCACCTTCGGCTACTGCGAGAAGACCGGTGAGGAGATCGGGCTCGGCCGCCTGGAAGCGCGGCCTATCACAACGATGTGTCTGGAAGCGCAGGAGCGACACGAAAAGACAGAGCGACACTACGGAAGTCCCTGATTTCTGGCGCTCAGATAGCAGCTGGGGAGCTGCTCATTCCCGGAAACGTCCCGGGTATTTGGAGGAAGGGAGGATGAGATGAGAAAGTACGAAACGATGACGAAAGCGGAAGTCATCAATGCCCAGCGTGCCTGGGCGAAGGCCGTTGTAGAACAGGACGTCGACACACTGCTGGAACTCTATGATTTTGGCGCGCCGGACGAACCGCTGCTGTTTAAGCCGACGCTGGCAGACGAGATTCGGCTGGACGAGGCGGGTGCACGTTCTTACTTTGTCGGCGGCAACCCGGACTATCCCCACGACGGCGGCTTCCTGTTCAACGCCTGGAAACGCGTGGAGTTTCAGAGTGCTGTCGGCCCCATCCTGAAGGCCGGTGGCCTGGGCTATAAGGACATGGGTCACTACACCTTCGTTAATGAAGCGGGCGATGCAACCCGTGCCGATTACACCTTCGCGTATCACAAACTCGGCGGCAAAGTGCTGATCTCTGTGCATCACTCGTCTCTCACCTGGATACCACCCTTAAGCTGAAGCGAAGCGGCGAGGGTGTAGG
>JBCDDI010000588.1:0-2567 GCA_039180365.1 Pseudomonadota bacterium | reverse complement strand
GACTCACCGTAGGTGAGTCACGCCTTGTCTGACGACAATAGCGAACTGGTACCACCTGATCCCATACCGAACTCAGCAGTGAAACGGTTCTGCGCCGATGGTAGTGTGGGGTTTCCCCATGCGAGAGTAGGTCATCGTCAGGCTTTATTCGAAACGCCCGGCTCAGTAGAGCGGGGCGTTTTTTTTTGCTTCAGACATTTACTGCTTCAGATCAGGATCGTTGCGGCCGCCCAGAGGGCAAAGGCGATCCCGCCCCCGTAAAAACTCATGGCTAACCAGTAGCCGCCGGGATGCTGTTTCCGGTCAACGGGCGTCGCCCAGAGCGCTGGATCGGTGGAGCTGGCCTTGCGCACACCGCGAACCCAGACGGATCCGGTGGTCCAGCCATTCCAGACCAGCCAGCAGAGAATCGCGCCGAGCGAGAGCACAAAAAGCAGCTGCACGGTGGGCAAAAACGTCATTCACCCTTTTTAGCGTCTTCTACCGGGCATCGCCGGGACGAGGATCACGGTTCTCCGCCGGGCCTCTGGGAAACTCACATCATGGACGTAGAACCCGTGCTAAAGCAGGCCTTCGATGCCGCCCTCGGCGGTCAATTTGAAGGCCTTTTTGCCTGTCTCTTCTTTCTACTGGGGTTTGCAAACCTCTACTCCCTCTATTATCAGCAGATGGTTCGCCGCTGGCCGAAGATCCCCGAGCGCCTCGTCACCGCGGAGACAGAAAGATGGGGCGGTGAGGCCTTTCACATCAGCGACCAGGACTATAAGAACGTGGTTGCCTATCACTACACCGTGCAGGGCGCCGAGTATTCGGGGAATCGTTTTTCTGCCTGGGTGGTCATCGCATCGCACAACCTCAAGTGGCTCCTTGAACGTCAGCTAGACGATCTGAAGGAAAGCGGCACCGTTGACGTGATCTATAACCCCGCGCGGCCGGAAAAATCCTTTCTGGTGCGGCCGGGTGTGTTTGGCATGTTCGTTACCCTGGCTTTTGCCGTCTTCTGTTTTTCCACACCATGGCTTGTGTTCGGCTGAATCCTTCGCTGACACTGCGCCCATGGATGAAGTCGCAGACGCAGATCAGTTAAGGGAGGTGCTTGCCCCGCTGCTTGAGCACGGTCGTGCCAAGCTTTCCGCGTTGAAGCTCCCGCCAGCGCAGCTTGCGGAGCTCGGCTTTGCGGTTTCCGGAGATGAGGTGTCAATTCCGGCAGGGCTCGAACGCCTGAACTCCGAGACGATTCGGGCTCGGATGAGTGCGCGAGCTGAGGGCTGGTTGACGGACTTTGCTGTCCTTGAGGCGGTCGGCTCCACGAATACGATGCTGAGCGACCTCGCCGGCCAACGCTCGATCCACGGCACGGCGCGTCTTGCGGAGTTGCAACTGCAAGGACGAGGACGCCGCGGACGCGGCTGGTTCAGCCCCTACGGTAACAACCTGGCTCTATCACTCGGTGCGCGCTTGCCCTTCAGCGTCGATCAGCTGGGCGGATTCAGTCTTGCGGTGGGCCTGGCTGTCGCGGATGCGCTGCAGCGTCTCGGTGTGGGCGGGATCGCGCTTAAGTGGCCCAATGATGTCCTCCTGGACGGACGGAAAATCTCCGGAATCCTGATTGAGCTGCATGGTGGGCGAGAGGCAACGGAGGTGGTGATCGGAATCGGCATTAACTTCCGCCTGCCGGAGGCGGCCCGGACACTCATCGATCAGCCCGTTACGGACCTTACGGAACAGGGTTTTGCCTTGTCGCGGAATGAGACCGCGGCGGCGCTGCTCTCGAGCCTGGTCGACTTCATTGATGGCTTTTCCGTCGAAGGATTTGAGCCCATGCGCGAGGCTTTTGATGCTCTGCACTATTACCACGGTGAACGCTGCGCGATTCTCCTCGGTGAAGAGCGTCTTGAGGGTATGGTGCTCGGTGTGACCACTGCCGGTGAATTGCGCCTCGCCATTGATGGTGAAGAAAGGGTCTTCAGTTCCGGCGAGGTTTCTCTACGCGCACTCTGAACCTATACTGCGCGCGCCCATTAGCCCTATTTGGCTGCCATTACCCCCAGTGACTACAGCCGAGCACAAGTCCCCGCAGCGCATTACCTTTGAAGCGCCCGGCCTGTCGCCTTTCAGCCGGATCGCTTTAGGTCTGCTGCTGCTGGCTAACGTGGTCCTCCTTGGCTACGTTCTTCTGCGTGATCCCCCGCCCGTTGCGATGTCGAAATCCACTGCTGCGATGGCTGAGCCGCTGGTTGCGCTGGGTGATCTGTCTCCTGAAGAGCGTGATCAGTTGAGGCTCAGGCCGGAACGGGACAACGCTCGACCGCCGCTGGCGCCTGGTGGAATCGCGCAGGAACAGCTCGTTTGCCGGGTCTGGGGGCCCTTCGCGAATGACACGCAGCTGTCGGCGGTTGAGGCTGTGGTGATGCCCGCGGCAGAAAAGCTTGAGACCTATGAAGGCGCCCTGGAGGCGCCGCCGGACTATCTCGTTTATCTGGAGACAGACAGCAATCTGGACAATGCCCGCCGACTCCTCCAGGAACTCGAAAGCCAGTCGGTTGAAGCCTACGTGATTGCCGGCG
>JBCDDI010000587.1:0-2585 GCA_039180365.1 Pseudomonadota bacterium | reverse complement strand
GTCGACAGCAGCAGGGCCATGAAGGCCGAGACGAGGAAGAAACCGCCGCTGGCAAAGGAGGCTGGCGGCGGCAGCGCCCAGGCCTCGAGCCCGACGAGGGGCATGACTAAGGCCGTGAACGCCAGCATCGGCGCCATGCGCAGCAGCGTTGGTGCCGCCCGGAAGGCCAGCGTGCGGGCGAACCAGAAGCTGTAGAGATCCAGCGGCCGCAGTAACTCATAGGCGACGCCGCCGCTGCGGATCTGCTCCGCAATTTCCGGATCAACGTTCCAGGGCAACAGCACCAGCAACGCCTGCCCGAGCCAGACGTAAACGAGCACCTGGGCGAACGTCATGGGTGGCTCGACGGTCGCCGATGCATAGAAGGCGACGAATACCATGACCTTAATGAAGCCCCAGAAGAGCTGCGTGCCGAAGCCGGCGATGGCCGCGGCCCGATACTGGAGCAGCATCTTGCAGCGTACGGCAACGATGGCGCCATAGGCTCGGAAGCGCCGGCCTGACGCAGCGCTATCATCCATCGCGCGCGTCCCGCTCACCGACCGCCGTTCCGGAGAGGCTCTCTCGAGGAGCGGGCAGCTGGCCATCTGCCGTCTGCGCATAAAGCGCGGCCACGGTTTCTTCGATCGGCGGATGCTCCACCGTGAGATCATGGATCGCGTAGCGGCTTGTCAGCTCGGCAACAAAGGCCGCAACCCCGGTCGCCACTTCAAAGGTGACCCGCTCGCCGGACTGGCTCTGCACAAGGGCGGCGTGCGCTGCTTCCAGCACCGGCGCCTCGAGAAAGTCGACGATCACTCGGCGCCGGTCACTCTTCAGATCGGCGACGGTCCCATCCATGAGCAGGGCGCCGTGGTTGATCAGCATGACCCGGCTGCACAGCGCTTCCACGTCGTCCATGTCATGAGTGGTGAGCAGCACCGTGGTTCCCCGCTCGGCGTTGCGCCGTTTAACAAAGGAGCGCATCGCCAGCTTGGAGACGGCGTCGAGCCCGATTGTCGGTTCGTCGAGGAACAGGATGTCCGGATCGTGGAGCAGCGACGCGGCCAGGTCGGCGCGCATCCGCTGACCGAGACTCAGCTGCCGCACGGGCACATCCAGCAAGGCTTCGAGATCGAGGAGCGCCACAAGTTCGTCGCGAGCACGGCCATAGTCGACGGGCGTTACTCGATAGATGTCCCGGAGCAGCTCAAAGCTTTCGATGACCGGGAGGTCCCACCAGAGCTGCGTCCGCTGTCCGAAAACAACGCCGATGCGGCCAACGTGCCCGACCCGATCCTGCCAGGGGACCAGACCGGCAACCTCGCAGCGGCCGCCAGAGGGCACCAGAATGCCCGAGAGAATCTTGATGGTCGTGGACTTACCAGCACCGTTCGGGCCGATGTAACCAACCAGCTCACCGCGCTCAATTTCGAAGGACACGCCGTGCAGCGCATCAACGCTCCGGTAGCGGCGGCTGACAACACCTTTGAGGGCGCCCCAAAGCCCAGGCTGACGCAGCGCAACCTGGAACTGCTTCTCCAGGTTCTCTACCTTGATGAAGGCATCGGACATCCGGCACTCCAGGCGCATTCAGTCCGCGCCGTGCAGGCGCGGACAGGTCAGCGGGAAACGGGGCCGGCGATTCTAGAGAGGCGCTGCGCGTCTCTCAAGGGTCCAACGCGCTGGAAACAAGCGCGGGCAGTCGGGCGCCGGACCCACGCCCGGCGCCCGGCGGATCAGCTTGCCGCTTCGCGCAGATCGGGCAGAACGTAACCTTTCGCGTCGAGATCGGCTCGCACCACCTTCTTATCCATCTTGCCCGTGGACGTGAGGGGGATGCTGTCGACAAACAGCACATCGTCCGGCAGCTGCCACTTGGCAAAGGCCGTCGCGCAGTGTTCGAGGACCGATTCCGGTGTGACCGAGGCACCTTCCGCCAGGACGCAGAGCACCACCGGACGCTCGTCCCAGCGCGGATGCGGCTGTGCCACCACACAGGCCTGCGCCACACCTTCAAGGGCCACAACGTGATTCTCCAGATCAACGGACGAGATCCACTCACCGCCGCTCTTCACGAGGTCCTTCGAACGGTCGCTGATGATCAGATACTCCTCCGGATCGATCTTGCCGACGTCTCCAGTGATGAGCCAGCCGTCGTGGAATTTCTCCGGCTGCGGATTGTTGTAGTACTCGGAGCAGATCCAGGGACCACGGATCAGAATCTCGCCGACGGTTTCGCCGTCATGGGGCAGCGGGTTGAATTCTTCGTCGAAGATCTCCACCTCAATGCCCGGCATGATCTGACCGGCCTTGGCCACGTTTTCGAACTTCTCGTCCTCAGAGCTATCAATCTGCGAGCGCTTCGCGACCCGGCGCGAGAGCGTTGCCAGCGGCGAAGTTTCTGTCATACCCCAGCCCTGGATCATCTCCACGCCCATGGAATCCCAGTACCAGCGGATGAGCGATGGCGGCGGCGCCGAGCCACCGCAGGTCAGCCGTTCAAGCTTCGAGAGATCGTACTGATCGGGATTCGACTCAACGATCCCCTTGATACCCTGCCAGATCGTCGGCACGCCGGCGGAGATGGTGACGCCCTCTTTGAT
>JBCDDI010000586.1:0-2592 GCA_039180365.1 Pseudomonadota bacterium | reverse complement strand
CATGATTGAGGACCTGGTTGCCGCCGCCTGCAACGACGCGGTCCATAAAGTAGAGAGCGCTCAGCAGGAAAAGATGTCCGGCCTCGCCTCGGGTTTTGGCCTGCCGCTCGGGAAGATGCCGTTTTGAGCGACGGTCGCTGATGACCACAAGTCCGCTGATGGAAAGCCTGGTGGAGGCTTTCCAGATTCTGCCCGGTGTTGGCCCGAAAGGTGCTCAGCGTATGGTTCTACACCTGCTGCAGCACAATCGTGCCGGTGGCCAGCGTCTGGCCGAGGTGCTCGGCACCGCCATGACGGGTATCGGTCAGTGTCAGAAGTGCCGTACCTTCACGGAGGATCCTGTTTGTGGCCTCTGCCTCGACCCGCGCCGGGAAGACTCGACGCTCTGCGTCCTGGAATCCCCCGCTGACATCCTCGCCATCGAGCAGGCGGGCGGCTATCGCGGCCGCTACTTTGTCCTCCATGGACATCTGTCACCGATCGACGGAATCGGTCCGGAAGCGCTGGGTATGGATGCACTGTCAGCCCGCGTGGACGCTCTGGCGCCGGAGGAGGTCATCCTGGCGACGAATCTGACCGTCGAAGGTGAGGCGACGGCGCACTATATCCATGAGCTCTTAAAGGATCGCGTGGCAAAGATCAGCCGGATCGCGCACGGCGTCCCGCTCGGCGGTGAGCTTGAGTACATCGACGGCGGCACGATCGTGCACGCCATGCAGGGGCGGCGCAATTTCTCCTGACTGGATAACCACGAACGCCGAACTGGCGCAGGCTGCTCGAGACTTCGGGCCAGTCCTCGGCCTGGACACGGAGTTTCAGCGGACCAATACCTTTTATCCGCTTCCCGGGCTTTACCAGGTGGCGACCGCCGAGCGGATCTACCTGATCGATCCGCTCGGCATCGACGACTGGGCGCCCTTCAGAGCGGTGCTGGAAGATGAGGCGCGGGTCATCATCATGCATGCCTGCGGTGAGGACCTTGAACTCATGTCCCATCATCTCGGTGCGGCACCGACGGCCGTGTTCGATACGCAGCTTGCTCACGCCTTCGTTTCCACGGACTTTGCACTTTCCTATACCAATCTTGTGCGCACCCATCTCGATGTGGAGCTGGGCAAGGCGCAGACCCGCAGTGACTGGCGTCGACGGCCCCTTTCGGAGGCGCAGATTCGTTACGCGAGCGAGGACGTGGCGCATCTGCTGCCGCTCCACGCCAGGCTCAAAGGCAGGCTGCAAACGCTGGGCCGAGAGCAATGGTTCGATGAGACCATGGGCGATCACGCCCGCTACGAGCCCGGCAATCCTGATCGCTATTACCTGGGCCTGCGGAAGGCGTGGCGGTTTAAGGGCACCGACCTGGCCGTGCTGAAGCAGCTCACAAGCTGGCGGGAGCGGGTTGCCATGGAGGAAAACGTGCCGCGTAATCGCGTGGTCTGGGACGAGCATCTCCTGACCTTCGCACAGCGGGGCGAGCTTGATGAGCGAGTCGTCCGGGAGCTGTTGCCGAAACCTGTCGCTCGGCGCTATGCGACGCACATCGTCGCCGAGCATCAAGCCGGGCGGGCCCAGCCGCCCTTGCCGCGCCTTGAGCCACCGCTCACGCAGCGTCAGGGTGAGGTATCCAAGGCCCTGCGCGATGTGGCGCGAGCCCGGGCCGAAGAGCACGCCATGAGCCAGGAGCTCCTTGCGCGGAAGCGCGACGTGGAAGCCTGCATCCGCCACTACCATGCCACCGGTGAGCTGTCGCCTGCCTATTCCGGCTGGCGGGAAGGTCTGGTTGGAGACAGCTTCCGGCGCATTCTGGAACGGCTGCCCCGGCAAAGTGATGGGGCCGAGGGGCCGCAGCCGGCGGCTCAGGCGAGGGGTGAGTGATTAGTGATTAGTGATGAGGCGCGCTGGAGAAGATGAAGGTAACAACGAGATGAGTAGCGATAGCGAGCGGCTGTTGAAGGTTTACAAAAGCCGCCGAACGGCCGACATGTATCTCTATGTCGATTTTGCCGAAGACCTTAAGCGGGTCCCCGAGGGGTTATTGAAACAGTTCGGGGCTCCGGAGCTCGCCTTGTCGCTGAAGCTTGCTCCGAATCGACGCCTTGCTCGCGCGGATCCCGTTGAAGTGCTGACAACGGTCTCGGAGCAAGGCTACTACCTGCAGATGCCGCCCACGGACGGCGGCGTCGATGCGGAGATCGAGCGGGCGAGGCGGGCGGACCGGGAGAACGCGGACCCGGGATCCTGCGGCGGAGACGCCTGAGTGCCATTCTGGGAGGACAAACGCCTCGACGAACTGGATCAGGACGAATGGGAGGCGCTCTGCGACGGCTGCGCACGCTGCTGCATGATCAAGCTCGAAGACGAGGACGACGGCACCGTTTATCACACGAGCCTCGTCTGCCATCTTCTGGATATTGAGGCGTGCCGCTGCACGCAGTATCCGGAACGGCACGAACTCGTGCGCGATTGCATCGAGTTCACGCCGTTCCGGATACTGCGTGCAGCGGCAGGCCTCAACATCCAGAAGATGGCAGACGAGGCTCGTGTGATAAACGGTGCCGTCGTCCTCGTCTTCGAGTATAAAGTCAGTGAAAGTTT
>JBCDDI010000585.1:0-2592 GCA_039180365.1 Pseudomonadota bacterium | reverse complement strand
GAGCCCATAGGACCAGGGCACAACGGCAAGATACAAAGCGGAAGTTCCGATCACCTCTGCGGAGCTGTCAAAGAGCGACGACAGGGCGGTTCCGAAGAGCAACAGCGGAATCGCAATCAGAAGCCCCCAGCCGACACAGAACTGGTAAGTCACCCTCAGCCCTTCTCGCACACGCTCTGCTTCCTTTGCTCCCCAGTTCTGCCCGACAAAGGGGCCGATGCTGGCTGACAGCGCAAAGAGAATCATCACGGCAACCGCTTCGATCCGGGTGGCAACGCCGAACCCGGCAACCACTGCTTCGCCGTGGCCCGCCAGCAGGCGGGTGATCAGCGCGCCGGAAACAGGGCCAATGAGCTGGGTGGCCATAGCCGGTAAGCCGATGTGCAGAATTCTCCGACAGGAGTCGCCGATGCCTTCGAAAAGGCTGCTTGTTCCGATGAGCCCGCCGCGGGTGATGTAGATCAGCAGCACGGCGACTGTGCCGAACCGCGAGATCGCAGCAGCCGTTGCCGCACCGGCCAGTTCCATCCGCGGCAGGCCGAACCAGCCGAAGATCAGAACCGGGTCGATGGCCAGATTCGCCAGGGCCCCCAGCACCATAACCAGACCTGGCACGTTGGCGTTGCCGTTCGCCCGCATGATGTTGCCAGCCACCATCGTCAGGGTGAAAAGCAACATGCTCGGGTAGTAGATGTCGAGATAGCTGTGGATCAGAGGCAGCAGTTCAGGGCTCGCGCCAAGGGCGGTGAAAACCGGATCGATCGAGAGATAGCCGATGAACGAAAGCACGGTCATGGCGCCGAACACGAGGATCAGCGCATGGGTGCCGAGGCGTTTCACTTCGCCGGTAGCACCGGCACCGACGCTGCGCGCGATTACGGAGGAGGTACCGATGCCGATGCCGAGCGCAATGCTGGAGAGAATCATCGTCACCGGGAAGGTGAAGGTGATTGCTGCCAGGTGCTGAGTACTCAGCTGTCCGATAAAGCCTATCTCCAGAACACTGACTAGGATGTTCGCCGAGATGCCGGCCATCATGGGTGCGGTGAGTTTAAACAGGGAAAGGGGGACGGGGCCTTGGGTCAGGTCTCTGCTGGACATTAACTGCTATGCTGCGACCCGGCCGCACCGAAGAGGAAAGGCGCTATTCAACTGGAACTGCAGGGGGATGTCGATTCGCGCTTCGCACCGGCCGCGGATGCATTCCTGAATGGCTTCGAAACCGGGCGGGACACCGGCGCAGCACTTGCGGTGTTTCTCGCGGGCGAGCCTGTGATCGATGTCTGGGCAGGACACCGCGATCGGCGGAAAACGGAACCCTGGGCCCGGGATACGCTGTGCTGTGTCTTTTCATCTACCAAGGGCGTTGCCGCGCTTTGCATTCTGCAGGCTGTGGCGGAAGGTTCCCTCGAACTTGATGCGCCGATCGCCGCGTACTGGCCGGAGTTTGCTGCTGCTGGAAAGCAGGCGCTGACGGTTCGTCATATTCTGTCGCATCAGTCCGGGCTCGTCGGACTACGCGAACCGGTGGAAGCCAACCTCCTTTATGACTGGGACGCCATGTGCACCCGACTGGCGGCCGAGGCGCCCTGGTGGGAGCCCGGCACTCAACACGGATACCAGGCGAGGACCTTCGGCTTTCTCCTTGGCGAGGTGCTACGACGCGCAACGGGCCAGCGAATCGGGGACTGGCTGCGGAGCAGAATGGCAGAACCCTACGATCTCGATTTCTGGGTGGGGCTGCCTGAACCGGAACTCAAACGTTGCGCGCAGATGGTACCGGCCAGGCTCAAAGCTGGCGCGCCGCCTCCGCCGGAGTCCGTTCGCCAGCTCTTTGCGGCCATGCAGGACAAGACCACCGCAACGGCTGCCGCCTTTCAGAATCCATCCATGGGCCCGGGCTACATGAACTCGACGGAATTTCGCACCGCCGAGCTACCCGCTATGAACGGGCACGGTACCGCACGGGCCCTTGCGCGATTGTATGCACTCTCGCCCGAAATCCTCCCTGCAGAACTGCTCGCCCAGGCCGCCAGCACCCAATCCCTCGGAGAGGATGAGGTTCTGAAGAGCCTCACGCACTTCGGGCTCGGCTTCATGCTGCACCACCCGGAGGCACCGCTTGGCCGGCCCGGTGCCTTTGGCCACGCAGGTGCCGGTGGCTCCATGGCCTTTTATGATCCTGATACGGAGCTGGCCTTTTGCTTTGCCATGAATCAGATGGAGCAGGGCGTAGTAAACGGGGGCCAATCGGCGCAGCTATGTGCTGAAGCCGTTTATCAGTGCTTATGAATCCAGGAACGTCGATAAGAGGAACATCGTGACGAGAGTAGTTGACTGCGATGCACACGTGTTGGAGCCCGCCGATCTTTGGGAAACCTATCTCGAGCCTGAGTTTCGTGACCGCGCCATTCGAATCGAAGAAGAAAACGGCGTCGAGCAATTGGTCATCGGAGAAGATGTCGTTCTGCAGGGTCCAGTGGCCGGCCTGGGCGGCGCTGAGGAGAGCAAGATTGAGCTCTTTTCCGGCCAGAAGTCCTACGTGCGGGACAACCCACTCGACAGCTACGACCCGTCCGCTCGCCTGAGTCG
>JBCDDI010000584.1:0-2595 GCA_039180365.1 Pseudomonadota bacterium | reverse complement strand
CCAGCTGATGGCGTTTTTGAGCAGCTGGGTGTCCGAGCCGAAGTCCTCAAGGTAACGGCGGACCCTGCTTCGGCGTCAGCTGCGGGCGGTGAAGGTGATCGGCATCCTGGCAAGGCCCCGAAGCAGCACGTTCGGCGGATAAACAAGCTCGCTCTCATCGCAGTCGAGGGCAAAGTTGTCGAGGCGCTCAAGGAGCACCCGAAAGGCGACGTCCATTTCCTTCCGGGCCAGATTTGCGCCGATGCACATGTGTACGCCGTGGCCGAAAGCAATGTTTGAGCGGGCATTGTCGCGCCGAACGTCGAAGTCCTGGCCGTGATCAAAGAGCGTTTCATCACGATTCGCCGAGGAGAAGCGGATCTGGATCATGGACCCTTTCTTCACGGGCACGCCGTTGATGTCTGTGTCTTTTGTGGCCACGCGCCACATATTGGCCGTGGGCGTTGCCAGGCGCAGTACCTCTTCGACGAAGTTCGGCACGAGGTCCGGATCGGCTTTCAACAGCTCGTGTTGCTCCGGATTGCGGATCAGCAGAAGAATGCCCTCGGCGATGCTGTGGGTGGTGGTCTCGTTCCCGGCAACGAGCAGCTGCTGAATGATTGACAGCATCTCCGGCACGTCCAGCGGGCGTTCGTCTTCGAATTCCGCGTGGACGATGTCGGAAATGATGTCGTCCTGGGGCGTTTTACGCCGCTCTTCGATCTTCTCAGCGAAGTAGTTCTGGTAGTCGAGAATCAGCTGGGCGGCTTCCACGGCTTCGTCCGGCGTCGCCATACGCGAGAGTTGAGCTACGAACGCGTCGGACCAGGACTTGAAGAGCTCGTAGTCAGACAGCGGCACGCCCAGCTGCTCGGCGATGACCGTCAAGGGAACGCGCTCTGCGAAGTCGACGACAAACTCGCAGCGGCCCGCGTCCACAAAGTCGTCGATGAAGCCGTGGCAGAGCTCTGCTATATGCGGTTCCAGCGTTGTCACCCGGCGCGCTGTAAAGGCCTGGTTGACCATGCCCCGATAGCGGCGATGGAGCGGTGGATCCTGCGTGAGCATGGTATCCACGGGTGGATAGCCCCGCCTCTGAATGTCTTTCACCCGCGGATCGATGTCCTCGGCGCCCATGGGAGCTGCCGTGGAAAAGCGATTGGAGAAGGTCTGGTGGTCCTTGGCAATGCGCGTGATCGTCTCGTAATCGGAGACGAAAGTGATGCCCGTGTGCGGACACTGATACACGGGCGCTTCGGCGCGTAGCCGTGTGTTGAACTGGTGGGGGCAGGCAAGCACCTCCGAGTTCATGGGGGTGAGCTCCTCAAGGGGCGCGGTCAGCACGTCAGTCATGTTCCTTCCTCCATGATTCCTTCCTCTCAGTCCGTCTTAACCATAAGTTTGCCGGTGTTGTAACCCTCGAACAGGCGGATGAGCGTCTGTGGCAGTTCATCGAAGCCGTCGATAACCGTGGCGTTCTGCTGGAGCTGACCGGCATCAATCCACTGCTGCATCTCGGCCACCGCCTCCGGGAAGCGGCGTGCGTAGTCGAGGACGATAAAGCCTTCCATGCGGGCGCGGCGGAAGACCAGGTTGAAGTAGTTCTTAGGACCGGGAATCGGTCCGGTGGCGTTATAGCGGGAGATGCCGCCGCAGATCACCACCCGCGCGTTGTCGGCGATGCGGGCGAGACACAGATCGAGGATCTCGCCGCCGACGTTGTCGAAGTAGAGGTTGATCCCCTTTGGGCAGAGTCGGTCGAGGGCTTCGCCGACGTCTTCGGTTTTGTAGTTGATGGCGGCATCGAAGCCGAGGCTGTCCGTAAGCCATTGGCATTTTTCCGCAGAACCGGCCATACCGATGACTTCGCAGCCTTTGATCTTTGCGATCTGTCCGGCGACGCTGCCGGTGGCGCCGGCAGCGCCGGAAATCACCACCACGTCTCCCGCCTTCGGCTCACCAATGTCCAGGAGTCCGAAATAAGCCGTCATCCCCGTGCCACCGAAGATCCCCAGCGCCATGGTTGGATCGGTGCCGGCCGGGAAGCTGCGCACGGGCAGGGAGCGACCGTCGGTCACGGCGTAGTCCTGCATGCCGAAGCTGCCGGAGACGAGGGTGCCAACGGGCAGATCGGGATTGTTGCTCTCCACCACTTCGCCGACGCTGCCGGCGCGCATCACGTCGCCAATTTGGAGCGGTGCCACGTAATCGGCGCGATTCTCCATCTGCCCGCGCATGGACGGGTCGACGGAGATATAGCGGGTGCGAATGAGGGCTTCGCCGTCGCCAATAGCAGGCACGGGGTTTTCCACCCGTTCGAAGTCGCTGGCTTTGACCATGCCCACAGGTCTTGCGGCCAGCAGAAACTGGCGATTCACATCGTTCAAGGCTCTCTCTCCCATACTGCCGGTTACACACCCGCCCTTTTTTCACAGGGCAGGTCTGACGGGCAGGCATCTGCAGATCCGGAAAAAAGTATGCGCGGCCGGCGTTTAGAAAAAAAGCCGTCTTGACTGACTGTTTTTCCGCCCCTAGTCTCAGGCGGCACTGGGATCTGGGGGCCGGTACCGCTTTTTGTGGCGCGTTTCCGGTAAGGCATAGGGGGAAACAGGGCTG
>JBCDDI010000583.1:0-2597 GCA_039180365.1 Pseudomonadota bacterium | reverse complement strand
GCGCGAGCCTGCTCGGCGCCTCGATGGCGCTGCAGAAGGCGCCCGGAAGGCTGAAACAGCCGGTATTGATGCGCGTCGGACAGCAGAGCTTGCGGATACGCTGAATGGGATTGCCGAACGGCTCCGGGGTCGAGGGGAAGCCACGGGTCCCTGATCGGGTTGTGGCGGGATGCGGATTGGGGCCCGCTGATCGGTCTCAGCGTCAGGCGCCGATGGCGAGCGACCCTTCGACTTCTGCAATCCAGCGGCGCACATGGCTGCGCTCTGCCAGATCGAAGCCGCCTTCGTGAGCCAGGCGCGTGTAGGCGATAAGGGCGATGTCGGCGACGGTCAGCCGCTCTCCGGCCATGCGCGGATTGGCAGCGAGATGGGCGTCCATAAGGTCCAGGGCCGCCTCACCTTTGGCCACCCGACCGGAGTCACGCTCTGCCGCCGTCTGGCCGCGATAGAACATCTCGAAGCGGCAGACGGCAATGGCCGGCTCATGGCTGTACTGCTCCCAGAAGAGCCACTGATGTACTTGCGCCCGCTCCCAGGGATCTTCCGGCACAAGCGCAGTGTCGTGACCGAGATACAGCAGGATGGCGTTCGACTGGGCGAGTACCCGGCCGTCGTCGAAGACCACGTAAGGCACCTGGCCCGCAGGGTTCCGCGCCAGCGACTCCGGCATGCGCGCGCCACCGTCGAGGACGTCCACGTCCACCCAGCTGTGTTCGAGACCAAGATGGTTGGCCGCATAGAGGACTTTCAGACAGTTGCCGGATTGCCGGTCGCCGTAGATCGTAAACATAAAACTACCCGCTTTGCTGCTGCGCCCTTGCCTGAGCGCTGAGCTATCGAGCATAGGCCTTGCGGCGCTTCCCGTCCCTTTGGAACATCTGAACAGCACGTTCAGGGGCGATGAATGGGCAGGCCAGCCGGCTCGCACTAGAATTGCAGCATGGAGCTATATCAGCTGCGAATCTTTGCCGTGGTGGCGGCGGAGGGCAATGTCACCCGCGCGGCCAAACGCCTGTTCACCACCCCGCCTTCAGTGAGCGCGCATATCAAAGCCCTCGAAGCAGAATGGGGTGTGACGCTTTTTGAGCGTAGCTCTCGTGGCATGAGCCTCACGGAGACGGGTCGCCGACTGCTCGCCAAGGCTGAAGCCACCCTTGCGGCGGCGCAGGATCTTGCCAACCACGCGAACGTGCTCCAGGGAGAACTGATCGGTACGGTCAAGGTTGGCCTCAACGCCAGCGCAGAATTCCTTCGTATTCCCGAGGCACTTGCTGCACTGCGTGAAAGGAGTCCGGGAATTGAAGTACACCTGGATCTGTCCTCAACCGGTCGCATCATTGAACGCCTGAAAAGCGGCGTGTTGGATGCCGGTTTTCTCTATGGCCCGGTTCCGGAAGGCTTTAACGCTGAAAGGCTCACAGAGGTCTCCCTCGTCGTGGCTGGCCCGGTGAGCTTCGGCGCCCGTCTTAAGGTCGCAGATTGGTCGGCGCTGAGCCGTTTGCCCTGGGTCTGTTCAGACTACTACTGTCCTTTTCCGGATCTCGTTGAAGCGCAACTTGATCAGCTCGGTCTCACCATGGAACGCGCGGTCTGCACGGACGACGACGGGACCAAGGCTGACCTGGTTCGTGCAGGGCTGGGTGTCGCGCTGCTGGAAAAGACGGAGGCGCAGGCCCTGGAGGCAGAGTGTGTAGTGCTGATCGCCGGGCGTCTGAGCCCGCTTGATTGCTCCTTAGCCTTTGCCAACCGCGCCGGTGATGAGGATCCGCTCGTTGCGGCGGTGAGCCGGGCTGTGAGTAGTGCCTGGTCGTAGGCTCACACGGTTGAGGATCCAGCTAGGCTCAGGCAGCCGGTCGTTCTTCGAGCAGGCCCTCGCTGATCAGAAACTCGCAGATTCGCTCAAAGCCTTCGCCCGTGCGAAGGTTTGTGAAGACATAGGGTCGGCCTTCACGCATACGCTCTGTGTCTGCCTGCATTACTTCAAGGGAGGCGCCAACGTGTTCGGCCAGATCGACCTTGTTGATGATCAGCAGATCTGAGCGGGTGATGCCGGGGCCGCCTTTACGCGGCACTTTTTCACCGGCGGCCACGTCGATGAGATAAAGCGTGAGATCCACAAGCTCCGGACTGAAGGTGGCTGAGAGATTGTCGCCACCGCTCTCGACGATGATCATCTGCAGCTCCGGATGACGGCGCGCGAGTTCGTCGATGGCGCTGATGTTGATCGAAGCGTCTTCGCGGATCGCCGTGTGCGGGCAGCCGCCGGTCTCCACGCCGATGAGCCGATCTTCTGGGAGCGCCTGGGCTCGAAGCAGAATCTCCATGTCTTCCTGCGTATAGATGTCATTTGTGACCACGCCGATGTCGAAGCGGCCGCGGAGCGTTTTGCAGAGTTGCTCGACGAGGGTGGTTTTGCCGGCCCCGACGGGGCCGCCGATGCCAACCCGGAGGATGTCTCTGTTCATGCGTTTGTCTCCATGTTTATCCGGATACCGGTTCAGGAACGGAACAGCCGGGTGCTTTGAGTTTCGTGCGCGCTGCTCATGAGCGCGAGACCAGGCGCTGAGCCGCCGATCTCGCTGTCCTTAAGGGACTGG
>JBCDDI010000582.1:0-2599 GCA_039180365.1 Pseudomonadota bacterium | reverse complement strand
TCCACTTCCGGGACAGGTAGCCGGCCAGCAACGGCAGAGCGACGTACACGCTGATCGAAAGCAGCAGCGCCTGCCAGGGTACCGGCAGCTGCCCCACACCGAGGAGAAAGCCTCCCAACACGCCAAAGAGCACGAGCATGGTCAGCGAGTTGATGGCCACCATCACAAGCGTATGGCCGTCGTTGCCCTTCGAAAGGTAACCCCAGACGAGCACCATCGCTGTGCAGGGGGCAATGCCGAGCAGAATGCAGCCGGCCAGATAGCTGCGCCACAAGGGCACTTCGAGCACCTTATGGCCATCCAGGAGCACAACCTGCCCGGCGCCGTAGCGTTCACCCAGTTCCAGGCCCGCCCCCAGCGGCAGCTTCACATGATCAACAGCGTCGGGACCAATAAAGGCGAGAAACAGCGTGCCGAGAAAAAAGCTCGCAATCGCGTACATGGTGAAGGGTTTGACCGCCCAGTTGATAAACAGCGTAAGCCCTACAGGGCGGATGGCCTTGCCGGCCTTGACCACATCATGGAAATCGATCTTTACCATGATGGGATACATCATGAAGAACAGGCAGACGGCGATGGGGATGGACACGACCGGGGCGCCATCCACGGTAATTGCCATGGCATCAAGACTCTCGGCCACCCCCGGGGCAAGGCGCCCGAGGAGAATCCCGGCGCCGATGCAGAGGGCTACCCAGAGCGTCAGGTACCGTTCGAAGAAGCTCAAGGGCTTACCCCCATGCTCTGTCTGCAGGGGCGGTACCGGTGTCAGTCAACGCCAAGCGCCAGTCGAGCGCCCTTAATGGCTCCTGCGTAAATACCCGTGGCAATGTTGATCGCCTGGTCTTCCGGCACGCCGCGGGGCTCGAAGGTACCTGTCCAATGCACGGTGCAGGTGCCATCTCCGTTGTCACCGATTTCCACGGCAGCCGAGTAGTTGCTGAATGGCAGCGGCGAATCATCGTTGATGATCGAGTAGCTGAAGCTGCGGGTCGCGGGATCGTGGGTGTCGAGCCGTTCCACCACATCGGCGCCGCCCATGGTGATGGTGCGGACCATGCCGACCCCTTCCCCCTCAAAGGCAACGGCGTCGATTCCACCGCCTGCCTTGATCCCGGCAAAGTCGCCGAGCTGCTCCCAGACCGCATCCGCGCTGGCAGCCACCGTTTTCACAACTTTGGCTTCGCTCATGGTGCTCCCCTCTCCCCAATGCAACCGCAAAGCACCAGTTTATAAACATTCAGGCCCGCACGTCTTGCACCGCGGGCTCCAGCGAGCTAGCCGCCGGCCGAGGCGCGCAAGTCGGCCGCCAGGGCGTCCCGTAACGCCTCATCGTCGAGCACGGCCTGCGCCGCTTCGAAACGAACGTCGCGCAAGCCCACAAAGGCCAGCACATGGCGCAGGTAGGGCGTTGAAAAATCGGCGCCGCTACCCACCTGAGTCCCACCGGAGCTGACAAGCACACGCACAGGTTTATCCGTAAGCAGCCCAACGGGACCGTCCGCAGAATAGGTGAAGGTGAGCCCGGCCCGAGCCAGATGGTCGATCCAGTTTTTCAATCGCGCGGGCGTGCCGAAATTGTAGATCGGTGCGCCGATAAGCAGTGCATCGGCACTTTCAACTTCTGCGACAAGGCGATCGGAAAGCTCAAGATGCTGGCGCTGCTCATCGTTTCGCGCGGCGTCCGGCGTGAAGTTAGCGCCGATCCAGGATTCATCGAAGTGCGGGAGCGGCGATGACCCGAGATCGCGATGCACTAGGTCCACGGCTTCAAGGGCGCTCAGCACGCCATCGAGGGCCCTGCGACTCAGGGAGTCCTCCGACCGCGGGCTGCTGTCTATGCGTAGAAGTTTCATAAGTGATTCCCGGTCAACTTGAGGCGGAGCCTATCGAAGCCGACGTAGACGTAAAGTGAATGGCGGGAATTCTGCGCTAACGCGTCGTGCCGGCGGCTGTGCGCATCGCAGTTCTGTTGGTTGCTCGGCTGGCTGCATATGTTGACACCAGCAAGATTATCCTCGACTATGCCGATCTCGTCAGGGAATACACCAGAGGGAGCAAGGCATGTCGGAAGCACCAGCGCAGTCGTTCGAAAACCCCTATCTCGCGGGCAATTTTGGCCCGGTTACAGAAGAAATCACCGCCACGGACCTCCCCGTGGAAGGCGAGCTGCCGAAGGAGTTAAACGGCCGCTATCTCAGAAACGGCCCGAATCCCTTCGACGCCGTCGATACGGCGCACCATCACTGGTTCACGGGCGCCGGGATGGTTCACGGCTTACGGCTCAAGGAGGGTAAGGCGCTCTGGTATCGCAATCGCTACGTCGGCTCCAAGGACCTCAGCGCTTTTCGCGGGCAACCGGATATTCCCGGCCCAAACTGGAATGACTCAAGCGGTGGTCCGAACACAAACGTCGGCGGCTTCGCCGGAAAAACCTGGGCCATGGTTGAGGCCGGCGGTTGCCCCGTGGAACTCAACTACGACCTCGAAACCGTTGGCCGTAACGACTTTGAAGGCACCCTCCCCGGCGCCTTCACCGCCCATCCGAAAGTCGACCCGATCAGTCGCGAGATGCACGCCATGGTCTACGCCTGGCCGTTCT
>JBCDDI010000581.1:0-2606 GCA_039180365.1 Pseudomonadota bacterium | reverse complement strand
GAAAGCCATTCCAGGACCCGGATCGGTTGCCGGTATATTTTTCCGGTATAGGTTCGACAGAAACTGGCGGGCGTGCTCATCCATCACTGCGGCGGCAACGCCGGGTTGGCGGTTGAAATGCACAATGTAAAAGTCGCCGCCAAGCATCTGCTCCCAGAAATCAACCCAGGGTGTCTCTCCCCGCTCCATGAACGGCACGCTCAGATTAACGACGCCGCTGACCCGGTCCGGGTGCAGGAGGGCGAGGTTCCAGACCACAATCGCGCCCCAGTCATGGCCGACAAACAGTGCCTGGTCGTGACCGAAGTGGTCGAGGAGGGCGGTCAGGTCGCCGGTGAGGTGCTCGATGTCGTAATCCGTGACCGGCTCCGGGCGGCTCGATGCGCCGTAGCCGCGCTGGTTCGGCACGATCACGTGATAGCCGGCTTCAGCGAGTACGGGAATCTGGTGGCGCCAGGAGAAGGCGTGCTCCGGCCAGCCGTGGCAGAGCACGATGGGCCGGCCGTCTTCCGGTCCGGCAGTGAAGGTTTCGAGGGTGACGTCGCCAACCTCGATGAGCGTGGCAGCAGGGAATGGCGTTTTCATGGCGGCAAAGTACCGGGGTTATTGCGCTCCCTCAAGCCATTGGGAAAAATCCGGGGTCCAGTCCGGCGAATAACCCCGGATGAGCAGACAGAGACACTCGAGACCAGGAGGAACCTGCATCCATGGCCCAGCTGACCGCAAACGGTATCACCCTCGAATATGACACCTTCGGCGATCGCGACGCGCGACCGCTGCTGCTTGTCATGGGGCTTGGCGCCCAGATGATTCACTGGCGGGATGAGTTCTGCGCCGGTCTCGCTGAGCGCGAGCACTACGTGATCCGCTTCGACAACCGCGATGCCGGCTTATCCGAGAAGTTCGGCCACCTGGGCATGCCGGACATGGGCGCCATTGCCACACAGCTCCTCGCCGGGGAGCAGGCGGAAGCGCCCTACAGCCTCGACGACATGGCGGCGGACGCCTTCGGGCTTCTTGATGCGCTGGAGATCGCCTCGGCCCACATCTGCGGTGCGTCCATGGGCGGCATGATTGTCCAGACCATGGCGCTCCGGGCGCCGGAACGGGTACGGTCCCTGACCTCGATCATGTCTTCGACGGGAAACCCTGAGCTGCCGCCAAGCTCGGACGAGGCCGTAGCCGCCATGCTGAGCCCGGCCGCGGACGACCGGGAGGGCGCCATTGAGCGCACGCTCATGGTTTCCAAGGTGATCGGTTCTCCCGGTTACCCGGTGCCGGAAGACGAGGCGCGAGCCCGGGCGGCGCAGGGCTACGACCGGGCCTTCTATCCGGAAGGCGTTTCCCGGCAGATTGCAGCAATTGCTGCCCATGGCAATCGCCGACCGGAGCTGGAGGCGCTCGAGATGCCGGCGCTGGTGATTCATGGGGCGGAGGATCCCCTGGTTCGTCCTGAGGGTGGGCACGACACCCACCAGGCATTGCGTGGCTCCCGACTGATGATGATGGAAGGGATGGGCCACGATCTGCCGGAGCCGCTCTGGCCGGACATCATCGCGGCCATCGACGGGCTGACCAATGCGGCGGACCGGGGCGCTCCCTGAACCACCGCCTCCGTCGCCAAGCCCACTGATGAAGGTGACGGTCGCTCAGCCGTAGCGGGCGCTTTTTACACCGTAGTCGAAGTTGTCGAGACCCACGGAATCGCGCAGCGTGACCGTGGTTGCCGCCGTGTTTTCATCGAGGGGAATGCCGGTGGCATCTGCAACCCGGGTGATGCCGTTGAAGGCGCTGGCAACAACCAGAGCATCCACCATCTGCTGTTCGCCCATGGCTGCGGCGGCCTCGCGAAGGGTCCCGAGCGCCTGCCACTGACTGCCGGCGGTCTGTTCCGCGAGGGCCCGGAGCAGCCGGTCGTGGGGCAGCCCGGAGTCTGCGTCTGGATCCGTCACCGCCTGAAGATCGTAGTCTTTGGCTTCGCGCTCGCCGCTCGCCCGGAGCAGCATCGTGTGTGAGGTGGTTCAGTAGAAACACTCGTTCCAGGCGGAGACTCTGGCCGCCACCAGCTCTGCCTGACCCTGGGAAAGCGACAGCTGAATGTCCTTCAAGGCGTAGTGCGGTCGGAAAGTCGCGAAAAACAGCGCCACGGCCTGCGGCACCCGACCCATAGCGCGAACGATGTTGGGGACCTCTGGTAATCCGGTGTCGGCCATGGTGCGCGGTGCGGCCGTAATCGGTACCCAGGCCCCATCGTCGATTACGTCTCCGGGGGTGTCGCCGGTGGGCGCGCCTGGGCTTGGCTCAGGCAGTGGCGGCAAAGGCAGCCCCAGAGCCAGATGCAGCGTGTCGATGATGACGGACGTGTTCACGACGCTGACGAGCTCGATGTAGCCGGCAATACCGAGGTCCTCGCTGGCCACCTCGAACCAGGCTCTGGTCAGCCGGTTTGGATCGGTGCGGATGCGATGGATGGCATCCGTTGCCGTTCGAGACAGCACCAGCGGACCGTCGTGGTCGCCTGGCAGCGCCGGACTCAGCCCGGCTTTGCGCTGCTCGCAGAGTCTGCAGTTAACGGCTGCCCGGGCCGCATCGACGATGGCCAGGCG
>JBCDDI010000580.1:0-2609 GCA_039180365.1 Pseudomonadota bacterium | reverse complement strand
GCGCAGCGCGAGCGGTGTGCTCTGGCCCGATATTCAGATGCACTTTCTCCCGGCCGCCGTGCGTTACGACGGCAAAGTTGCCGCCCCCGGAGACGGGTTCCAGCTCCATCTCGGACCCATGCAGAGCCAGAGCCGCGGCACTGTGCGGCTGCGCGCTGCCGATGCGGCTGTGCCGCCGCGCATCGATTTCAACTACATGAGCGATCCCGACGACTGGCGGGTTTTTCGAGCCGCCGTGCGGCTCGGGCGCGAACTTTTTGCCCAGGCCCCCTTCGATCCCTACCGCGGGGAAGAGCTGGCGCCGGGACCATCGGCGGACGGTGATGACGCCATCGATGACTTCGTTCGCGCTCATGCCGAGAGCGCCTACCACCCCTGCGGCACCTGTCGCATGGGCACCGATCCGGAGGCAGTGGTCGATCCGGAAGGGTGCGTGCACGGTGTGCCGAAACTTCGGGTTGTTGACGCGTCCATTTTCCCGCACATCACCAATGGCAATCTCAACGCGCCGACAATCATGGCCGCAGAGAAAATAGCCGCGACCATAACCAATCGCAGGCTCAGCCAGGATCCGCTTCCCTATTACCTCGATCCGGAAGCGCCTCGGCGCCAGCGCGCACCGTGAGCGAAGAACTGGCGGCCGAGCCTTTAGGAGGATCCTGGCGGCGCTACGGGCAGCTCGCTGTGCTGGTGCTAGTCGGCGGATGTGTTTATCCGCTTGTTTATCTGCGGCAGAACTACGAAGTCACCATGCTCGAGGCCTTCGGCGTCAGCATTGGGGAGCTGGCTGGGTGTTATGCGCTCCTCGGAGCCATGTTTATGGCCACCTACCTGCCGAGCGGCTGGCTTGCGGACCGGGTCTCCTGCCGCGGGCTGATCACGTTCTCCCTGGCTGCGACCGGTGCCCTGGGCCTCTGGTTCGCAACGCTGCCCGGGCTCACGGAGCTCAGACTCATCTACCTCGGCTGGGGAATCAGTACCGGGCTGACGTTCTGGTCTGCCTTGATCAAGGCGGTCGCCGTGCTTGCCCAACCGGCGGAGCAGGGACGCTTCTTTGGCATCCTGGATGGGGGGCGTGGCCTTGTGGAGGCGGCGCTCGCCACCATTGCGGTCTCGATCTTCGCCTGGGTCATGGCCGATGCGGCAGCGGACCCGACGACGGGGCTCGAGCGGGTGATCGTGTTCTATGTGGCCTGCCTGTTTGTGATGGCACCGGTCGCCTGGCTCACCGTCGATGACACATCGGTTGCGCCCGCACCGAGCGGTTCCGGGTTGAGTCGCACACTGCTGGTTGATCTGAAGGATCTGTTCCGGCGGCCAGAGCTCTGGCTCGTTGCCTTCATTATCTTGTGCGGCTATCAGCTCGTCTGGGCAACCGCCTCAACGGCTGCCTTCCTGCAGCAGGCGCATGGGATGACGGCCGTTACCGTCGGTGTGATTTCCGTTGCCCAGCTCTGGATGCGACCGCTCGGTGCCGTTGGCGCTGGGGTCCTCGGCGATCTCACCGGTCGGGAGCAGGTTCTCGCGGGACTTTTTCTACTTGCCTCGCTGGCGGTCGGTTCCATGATCCTGGTGCCGAGCCCCGGTGGCGACTGGCTCATGCTCGCGATCGCCCTGATTGTTGCGCTGGCCACCTTTGCGGTGCGCGGCCTCTACTGGGGCTCTCTTGAGAGCTGCCAGGTTCCGGCCCGAAGCAAGGGTCTCGCCATTGGGGCTATATCGCTCATCGGCTATTCACCGGATCTCTATTTGCCGCTGGTCTATGGCGCCTTACTGGAAGCCTTTCCCGGGCGCCCGGGCTTCAGTCTCTATTTCGGCGCGGTGGGTGCTATGGGCTTCGCTGGTGCCATTGCGGCATGGGTCCTTGCCCGACGGGTGCGTGGGAGCCTGAATTCGGAGTCGCCGTAGGTCGGCCGACGGGCACACCCTGAAGAGGTCGGTCAGGGCCGGGCCAATAGCCACCACTTCATGGTCTCCGAGACCAGCTCGGCAGCGTCCCATTGCACAAAGTGTCCAGCGTCCGGCACGGTGACCAGTGTGTAGTCGCGGCCGATCCAGTTCCAGGTGTCGCGCAATCCATCCTTGTCTACGGCGGTGTCTTCGAGACCGTGAAGCTGCAGGACCGGGCGGTCGATGTTTTTAACGAAGGTTTCCTTATCCTCGGAGACGCCGAGCAGACTGCCATAGTTGGCCCGGTAGTAGTTCATCATGCCGTTCCAGGAAGACTGTTCGAAGGCTGCGCGATAGCGGGCAGCCACTTCCGGGCGGTCGCCGCGGCGCTCCCCCGCATTCAGCACCTGTTCTGGAACCTGATCGTCGCCCGGCGTGGAGCTGGCGAAGCGTTTTGCGTAGGCGACATTCTCTGCCTGAGCAGGCGTTGCGTCGGCAACAACGGCCGCGTATCCCCGGGGGTGGGTGAGGTTCATAATCACCAGCTTGGAGATTCTTTCCGGCTGGGCCATGGCGTACTGCCAGCAGATGGCGCCGCCCCAATCATGGCCGACGAGAGTGACTTGCTCCGCGTTGAGATCGTCGATCACGGCGCTGATGTCACCGTGCAGTTTGTCCATGGCATAGTCGGTGACGTCTGCTGGCTTGTCACTCAGGTG